>CAJMBB010000011.1 GCA_905211615.1 uncultured Collinsella sp.
ACATTAAGTGCTCTCCGGCTCGTGCGGAACTCGCGATCGACCTTATATATTTGCCCTCCCCGGGGCTCCCGCACAACGGGACCTCGGTTGGGTTCTATCCCTTTGGCAGTCGCTTCGCTTCTGCCCTACTTTGCTGGTATGGCGGTTTGGCGTTGGATCGGTTCTTTCTGATATATGCTGGTTGCGGCTCTTCTTTTGGGAGGAGTCGCTTTTTTGTTGCTAGGAGGTTGGCCCGTGGTTGATGGGGATGCTCGCTCTGAGCTTCTTTCTGCTGATTGGAATCAGGAGTGGATGCGTCTGCAAGCTGATCGGCGGCGGGCTGATGATTCTTTTGAGTGGGATAAGCGGGCTCGGCATTTTCGGCCGCTTGAAACTGCTCCGTATGCCCGGGACTTTATGAAGCTGTTGGCGTTAAAGCCTGGTGAATCGGTACTTGATATGGGATGTGGGGCTGGGTCGATTGCTATTCCGCTTGCTCAGGCTGGGCATTCCGTGATTGCTGCCGACTTCTCTCCTGCTATGTTGGGCACGCTTGATGCTGGTATTGAGTACTATGGGCTCGAGGATCGCATTACGCCGCTTGAGCTTGCTTGGGATGACGATTGGGATCTGGTTGGGCCGGTTACCAAGGCTGTAGATGTTGCCTTTGCCAGTCGCTCTGTCACCACGACCAATCTAAAAGGTGCACTTGCCAAGCTTGATCGTACGGCTCGTCGGCGTTGTGCTGTCACGATGGTCGCCAACTCCAGCCCGCGCTATGATCTGCACCTGATGAACGCCATTGGTGCCTCGGTTACCTGCAGTAATGGCTTTGTGTATGCTTTTAATATCCTCATTCAGATGGGTGCCCTGCCGCAGGTTACATACTTTGAATCGCCTCGTCGCGATACCTTCGATAACCTTGAGGCAGGTGTGGCGGATTTTTCCCGTATGCTCGAGCATGGCAACGAGGATAAGATCGACCGTCTGCGCGACTACATCGCGCAACACATGATTGAGAACCCCCATGCCGGTGAGCCGGGCTCCAAGGGCGTGCCGCAGGGGCGCTATATGCTCGATCATGTCCGCAAGGTTCGTTGGGCGTTTATTGCATGGGAGCCGGTCTCTGCGTCCCGCCCGTAGCCCATCTATAGCACGTATCGTCCACCCGCCCGGCATCCGCATTCTTTTTGAACTGGGCAAACGCGCTCCACACCGCGCCGTTCCTGCGCTATCGTGGGACAGCTCACGTAGATTAAGGCCCCGTCGCGGGGCGCCCCATACATAGAAAGCGAGAACCCATGGCACTGACAGGAGCACAGGTCAAGCAGCTTCGCAGCATGGCCCATCACCTCAACCCCGCCATCATCATCGGCAAGTCCGATATCAACGAGGGCACCGTCGAGCAGACGGTCGCCTACCTGGAGAAGCATGAGCTCGTTAAGTGCTCTGTGCTCGATGGCTCCAGCCTTTCCGCCCGCGAGGCCGCCGAAGAGCTCGCTGAGCGTTGCCACGCCGAGGTCGTCCAGGTCATCGGCCGCAAGTTCTCGCTGTATCGCGAGTCCTCGCGCAAGGACATCGAGAGGATCAAGCTCGTCTAAGAGCCAATGATCCGGCGAGCCAACACATAGCAAGCTTACGGGTGCCCAAGTACTTCGGGCGCCCGTTTTTTATCGCTCGACCAGCACGCGATTGAGCCGCCCCTCCACCAAGCGCTCGTATAGACGCCGTGTCTCGGGCTCGGGCACGCCATTGACCTGCTCCCTCAGATGGTGCATATGCCCGCTGTATAGCTCGACGATATCGCGCCGCCGCCCCGCCGCACTGTAGACGCGCATGGCGCAGCGCACCATATCCTCGCGCGCCGTTTCCTGCCGAAGCCCCGACTCCGCCAGCCAAATCGCCGACTGCAGATCGTTTTCTTCTAGAGCAGCATTTGCTCCCTTAATCATGCAATCGATGTACTTTGACTGCATAATGCGTCGCATACGCAAAAAGTAGGTGGGATTACAGCCATTGGGAACATACAGCGGTCCAGCATAAAGCTGCTCAATCTTAAGGCACAGTTCAACTAAATGGGGCCCGCGCGCACCCGTGCGATTTCCCAAAACCTCGCGGCTTATCTGGTCAAACAGCCGTACATCGGTCTTGACGTAGTCGCCGTTGAGTCCGATGCATTCATTTTGGATGAGCACACACGACTTGCCATCCGGCGTCGGTCCCAAAGCCGACCGCAAGCGCGATATCGTCGAGTACAGGTTGTTGCGAGCGCTATTGAACTCGGCATGGGGCCACAGCTCCATGGCCAGCGTCTCACGATCGACGAGCGCATCCATGCCCAGCGCAAGCCGCTCGGCAAGTGTCGCCGCCTTCTTGCGGCGCCACATTTTGTCCGTGATGGGAAACCCGTCGCGCTCGGCGCGAAACGCGCCAAACATGCGAATCTCGATATGGTCGATGGTATCAACGGCTTCAACCTCGCCAGCCTGGAACAGGCGCTCGCCCTCCCCTTCCAAATCGTCGCGCAACGAGTACCGCGACAGCTCGCGCACGGGAAGCTTCTTGCGTATCCTGCCCGCCGGCTCGCCCAGACAATGCATGGCAAGGCGCGCAAAGAGCCGATACGATGGCTCTAGAATCCCCGCGCGATTCATGGACATCCAGGCCGCAAGATCGCTGTCTCGGCCCGCACAGGCCAGATGCAGCGCCACCATCCAGGCCTCCGCTCCACCAACCTGCGTCTGGCTTATATCGAGTAGCTCCGCTTCCTCGCGTACCGAAACCATCGAGGTGTTACGCAGATATGCCGCGCGCTCCAACAGCAATGCGTTATCGCGCATGTACGCAATCGACTCCTCGGCAAGTTTGAGCACTTGGACCGCACGGAATTTTGCATTAACCGGCCGTCCCTCTGCCAGCGACTGCCAACCTTCTAGCAACAGGCCAAATAGCTGAATCTGGTTGTCGCGCATACGCACGGCAAAACGATCGAGCTCGTTGAACGCCGCGTCGTCGGTTACCGGCAAGCCGGAAAGGAGCCGCCGTGCCGCCAACACCATGCGCACCCAGATAGCCATCGCCTTAAGCCCACGTACGTCGAGCGCCTCCCGCACCACCGTCATCTCGTCGTCGCGCTCGTCGGTTCCCGCAAACGACCCGTCAAAAAGCTCCACCAGCATACTATCGGCCCGTATAACAATCCCCGCGATGTCGAGCTCGCAGTCGTAGGCCTTGCTCGTTTTGAGCTGTTGTAGAACGCCGCCGTCATTTCCCCGCTCGGTCAGACAGCGTTTGACCTCGATATGCGCAGACAACATATCGAGTGCGGTATGGGACGTCTCTATTTCTGGCACGGCCAGGTTCGTAGGAAGCCCAAGCCCGTTGTCCCCATAGCAAACAGCCGTCAGTGTCTGGGCCACCCTCCATGAAACAGGGTCTATTTCGCAGGCCGCCCGTTCGCCCCCGCGCTCGATGACCGATGCCATATAGCGAGCGAGCTTTGTATTGGACACGCTGACCGCTGCCAGATATACGCCAAGCGCCTCGGCAGGCGTTGACTCTGGAGCCGGATCGTCGGCATCGATCGTGTCCAGCGCTGCTCGGCAGATATCGGCCCCGTGCCCCGTCAGAGCAAGATCAACCCCATACTGTCCAGCAAGTTCAAGAACCGCTTCACGGTCCAAAAAGGCGTCCGCTAGACCCATCGCCGCATCGCATCGGCCCGCCTTAAGCAAAATCCGGGCCGCCCTCGGAACAAGTTCGGGGCGAACCTCGGCCACCAACTTGCGCAAACGCAAGCGTCCGTTATCCTCCGTGCCCAGACACGTAAAACTCCGCTCGGCGGGATCCAAGCCAAAGATCGGGTAGTCGCGTACAAAGTAGGACTGGTCGACCATCGACAGCCTTACCCCACAAGCCTCGAGTTCTGCTATATTGCCCTCGCCCATCAAAACCATGAGACATGCCACGCAAAACAGCGCATTATTGTCGAGCGAAGCCAGATCGACAAGTGCCGCGCCATATACGTTGACAATCTCGTTTTCGAGCAGACCGGCTACGTCGCCTTGGCCATACAGACCCGTCTGCAATGCCGAAACGAGCTCGGGCACGCCCTGCGTGAGCTGATAAAAGTCGAGCGATGTGCTGATCGAAAACGCCGATGCCCACGCCGAATACTCATAGGCATGCACCTTGAGCATCTGCGCATTGATCTTAACCGAATCGCCCAGCCCATGAATCAGTTGACGATTTGAAGGACGGCAGGAGATAAAGACCCCTACCCCCATAGCACGCAGGCCGCGAATCCTGTCGATGAGGTCTTCGGTATCGTGCTGATCGAGGTTTGGCACATTATCAATCGCGATAAGGGAGTGCGGTTTGTCTTTGAGTTCTTCGGCAACCACCTCGAGCTGCATAAACACCTCGCGCCCAGTGGCGCGATCGGCCTCGATAATCCGCACGGGACCTCGCGTCGGGTCGCATTTAACCTCATGGGTGTACTGCAGCAGCACCGAGGTCTTCCCAAACCCGTCGGGTGCATAAAGAACCACGATGCCGGCCTTTCGGCCCTTGGCGATAAGCTCATTCATCAAGCGTTCGCGTCGCACCATATAGCCTCCGCCCAACGGCATCAGCTCGAGCTCGTCTATACTGCTCAAATCGTTCACCATGCCCGCTCCTCAACTCGACCGTATGGACACTGTAGCCGCAAGACCATACAAGCCGCACTATGAATAGAGCGACCTTGTGTTTTAGGTTGTCTTTTGGTACGCAAGCGGCAAGTTTTTGTACAGCGAGGGCCGATTGTTATTAATCCCCCGACTAATCGGTCTTTAAGCAGGTAAATGAGCTTGTCGGCTTGTCCCATCTAAGCGGCAGTGTAACGCAGATGAACAAGGTTCAGTTGTGTCATTCAACTCGCCTAGCACCCGCTACCGTCTACGACCTTCTAGTGGCATTTTTGCATAGAATCTGGTATAGAATGAATCAAGCTGTTGGACATCTGGCATTCGACAAGCTTGCGGCAAGTTTTTGGTCAAGTGGGCAAAAAGGGATAGCAAAAAGGCCCCCGCGAAGCGGAGGCCTTAGACAAGGCTATGTCGAGCTGCAGGATTCGAGCTACTCGCAGAGCGAAAGGGCGGCCTCGTCGGCAACGACAACGCAGTTGGTGTGCAGCTGCAGGATCGAAGCCGGGCACTCGGGCGTAACCGGACCATAGCACATGTCATGCACGGCCTGAGCCTTGGCCTCGCCGTTGGCGACGATCAGGATCATGCGGGCATACATGATGGTCTGGGTACCCATGGTGTAGGCCTGACGGGGAACATCGTCAATGCTGTCGAACAGGCGGCTGTTGGCCTGAATGGTGCTCTCGGTGAGGTCGACGCAGTGCGTACCCTTGGAGAAGTGGTCATCGGGCTCGTTGAAGCCGATGTGGCCGTTGTTGCCAATACCGAGCAGCTGCAGATCCGGGTAACCGGCCTCGGCGACGATCTTGTCGTACTCAGAGCAGGCAGCGGCAGCGTCGGGGTTGGAACCGTCGGGCACATGCGTGTTGTTCAGGTCGATGTTGATGTGATCGAAGAAGTTCTCACGCATGAAGTAGTGATAGCTCTGGGGATCGTCGTGCGAAAGGCCGCGATACTCGTCCAGGTTGTAGGTGCTGACCTCGGCAAAGTCGACGTCGCCCTTCTCGTACCAAGCAGCGAGCTGCTTGTAGGCACCGATCGGGGTGGAGCCGGTGGCAAGGCCCAGCACACAGTCGGGCTTGAGGATAACCTGCGCCGAGATAATATTGGCGGCCTTGCGGCTCATATCCTCGTAGTCTTTAGCTTTAATGATCTTCATTACGCGTCCTTTCTCGTACAAGAGAGGCAAGGCTCCCTTACAAGCACTTGCCCGCGGCCCGCGTCGGCCGCAACCAACGTGTGCGGCCACCAGGGCGAGGTCGCGTAATGTATGTGTCTCGTGTCTAGCCGCGTCGAGGCCCCTGCCCGTCCACGGTGACCCGAAGCTGTTTAGCCTCGGACGTTTCCCATCTTGCCACGGAGGGCGTCCTCTTTCAAGGGCGCCCTCCGTAAACGTGTTTGAATTGTAGGCTAATGGCCACATGCACTTGCTAGCGCTCGCGAGCAACGATGAGCTGATCCATCTCCTCGACATGCACGCCAACGGAGCCCTTGATGCTCGAGAACTCAACGGAGTTGCACACCAAGATGGGAACCGTCACATCGTAGCCCTCGGCAGCAATTGCCTCGCGATCGAACTCAATGAGTACATCGCCCTTATGGACGATGTCACCCACTTGCGCATGCACGGTAAAGTGCTTGCCCTCGAGCTGAACAGTGTCCAAACCAACGTGGATGAGCACGTCCAGACCATCGACCGTGTTAAGCGCAACGGCGTGTCCCGTGGGAAAAATAGCCTCGACCTTCGCGTCAGCCGGTGCAATCACACGCGTTCCGGTGGGCTGAATCGCCACGCCCTGGCCCAAAAGGCCGGTGGCAAACGTCTGGTCGTTTACCTCGGAAAGCGGAATGACATCGCCCGAGATGGGAGCATCCAGCGTAAGGACTCGACCACGCATACCAAAAGACCTTAGGACTTTAGTGAACATGCTCCCCCTCGGACATACCAATCAATCAAAATAACCTTAACAGTTTACCACTTGGCAACGGTTTTTGACCATTAGGGAAGTTCGCGCTTGACAACCTCGACGATGTCGTCAACAACGCGCTGGGTCAGCTCGTGCGTCTCGGCCTCGGCCATCACGCGGACCAGCGGCTCGGTACCGCTCGGGCGCACCAGAATGCGGCCGCGGCCGTCAAGCTCCTTCTCGGCAGCAGCGACGGCATCCCAGATGGGCTGGCAATCGTCCAGACCAGCCTTGTTGTCGGAATGCACGTTGACGAGTACCTGCGGGTACTTCTTCATGATGCCGGCAAGATCGGTGAGGGTACGACCGGTGCGCTTGAGCACGGCCAGAAGCTGCAGGGCCGTCACCAGGCCGTCGCCGGTGGTGTTGTGCTCCAGGAAGATGATGTGGCCGGACTGCTCGCCGCCGATGACGGCGCCGTCCGCGAGCATGCGCTCCAGAACGTAGCGGTCGCCCACGGCGGTCTGGACCATCTCGAAGCCCTGTTCCTTCATAGCGATGGAGAAGCCCAGGTTGCACATGACGGTCGAGACGATCTCGGAGTTGGCGAGCTTGCCGCGAGCGGCAAGGTCAGAACCGCAGATAGCCAGGATGTAGTCACCGTCGATCTCGTTGCCCTCGCTGTCCACGAACAGTACGCGGTCGGCGTCACCGTCGTGGGCCAGACCGATGTCAGCGTGGGTGCGCAGCACGAGCTCGCGCAGGGGCTCAAGGTGAGTGGAGCCGCACTCGACATTGATGTCAGTGCCGCAGTAATCGGTGTTGATAGCGTGCACCGTGGCACCCAGGCGCTGCAGCGCGGTGGGCGTAGTCTGGCAGGAAGCACCGTGACCGCAGTCGACGGCAACGACCAGGCCGTCGAGCCTCAGGCCATCAAGCGTATCGATGGCGTGGTCGACATATGCCTTGCGGGCGTCCTTCATCTTGATAATGTGGCCCACGCCGGCGCCGGTCGGCAGCGTGTCGGCAGCCATGGCTTCCTCGGACATGACCCAGGCGCTGATCTCTTCCTCGACAGCATCGGGAAGCTTCATGCCCTTGCGGCTAAAGAACTTGATGCCGTTGAACTCCGGCGGATTGTGCGAAGCAGAGATGACGATGCCGCCGTCGAGCTCGTTCTGAACGGTGAGCAGTGCCACGGCAGGCGTGGGGATGACGCCGCAGCAGTGCGGACGGCCGCCCTCGGCCATAATGCCGGCGGTCAGAGCGCTCTCGAGCATGGTGCCCGAAAGGCGCGTGTCACGGCCGATGCAGATGTCCGGACCAAGAAACTTGGTCGCCGCGCGGCCCAGGCGAAACGCGAGGTCGCACGAAAGATCGGCGTTGGCGACGCCACGGACACCATCGGTACCGAAGATGTTCTGGGGCATAGGATTGCTCCTTCCCTAGCAGGCGATATGCAACCGCCCACCCTAGTCGAAAAAGAAAAGCGGGACCCGCCGAGGAATCGGCAGGCCCCGCTTGTACATTGTATCTCGAAAGGAGATAAAACCTTAGCGCTTGGAGAACTGGGGAGCGCGGCGGGCCTTCTTGAGGCCGTACTTCTTGCGCTCGACCACGCGAGCATCGCGCGTAAGGAAACCGGCCTTCTTGAGGTCAGCGCGGTAGTCGCCAGCGTTCAGAAGAGCGCGAGCGATGCCCAGGCGCAGAGCGCCGGACTGACCGGAGATGCCGCCGCCATCGCACAGAGCGATAACGTCGAACTGACCGGCGGTGTCGGTCACCTTGAAGGGAGCAAGGGCGTTCTCAACGAGCTGATGACGGCCGAAATACTGCTCGGCATCACGCTTGTTGATGGTCACCTTGCCGGTGCCGGGGACGAGACGGACGCGGGCGACGGCGTTCTTACGACGGCCGGTACCCTGGTAGACAACGGTGTTCTCAGCCATCTTTAAGCCTCCAGCTCAATCTTCGTGGGGTTCTGGGCAGCATGCGGATGCTCGGCACCAGCGTAGACCTTAAGCTTGGTCATCTGGGCACGGCCGAGGGTGGTCTTGGGCAGCATACCGCGAACGGCGCGCTCGATGACCTTCTCCGGGTGCTTCTCCATAGCCTGGCGGAAGCTCTCAGCCTTGAGGCCGCCGTTGTAGCCGCTGTGGCGATAATAGGTCTTCGTGTCGGCCTTGTTACCGGTAAGCTGGACCTTATCGGCGTTGATGACGACAACGAAGTCGCCGCAGTCGCTGTTGGGCGTGAACTGGGGCTTGTTCTTACCGCGCAGGATCATTGCGATCTGGGTGGCAAGACGGCCCAGGACAGCACCATCGGCGTCGACGAGAACCCAGTTGCGCTGGACCTCGCCCTGCTTGGCGTAGTGAGTCGATTTCGAAATCACTTAGACTCCTCCATGTACAGTACGTGTTGTTACAGAGATTCACGGGGCTCTGCAAGTAACCCGTCCATATTACCCCGCTCGCCGTACGAGTCAACAGGTATTTTGGCTCCGACCAGAGTTTCTGCACATGTCATCCATGAGCCGTGATTTTCCCAGCTCTTTAGCTGTTGTCATTTTTTGAGGGTTCGCCGTCGTTAGCGCTCAACAAACTCTTGGATTTCCGCGAGCAGGCGCTTTGCCTCCTGACGGCCCTGGATATACAGGTCCAAAAGCTTTGCCGAATCGTGCTCGACATGGCCGACCTCGACCGGCTTTTGCGGAGCAACGACCAACGCACGGCCCTCGCGCTCATACTTCCACAGGTGCATGCGCTGGATGTTGTAACGGTCGTGGCGCGTCTCGATAGCCTCGAGCAGATAGGGGTAGTCGGCATAGCGGGCGCGCGCGGCAGGCATAAACTCGTAGGGCTTTTTCTCGTACGAGCGGTCCTGCGTGACGATGACGACCGCGCGATCGAAGCCCGCCTCCTCCAGCACATGCTCGATGGGGACCGAATCGGCTACGCCGCCGTCGACGTATTTGTGCCCGTCGATCTCGACCGGCGGCGTCACCAGCGGCAACGAGGTCGATGCGCGCACGGCATCGAGGTCAAGTACGGCGCTTTTGACCGGGAGGTACGTGGCGGTTCCAAAGAGCATGTCCGTCGCGACGGCGTACATCTCGATGGGGCTCGCGTCGAACGTCTCGTTGTCAAAGGGATCCAGGCGGTCCTGGACATCGTTGAAGATAAAGTCGTAGCCGACGATAGAGCCCGTGGACGCAAACGATGCGGCGCCCATGAAGCGGCTATCGTTGCAGAAAGCCAGGTTGATGCGGTTGGCACGGCCGATCTGGTGCGACTTGTAGTTCACGCCGTTGAGGGCGCCGGCCGATACACCGTAGACAGCCGGAATCTCGACGCCAGCCTCCATGAGAACGTCGAGCACGCCCGCGGTAAACTGCCCGCGGAAGCTGCCGCCCTCCAAAACGAGCGCGACCTTGCCGGCGTTCTTTGCCTTATCTTCTGCAGTCATGTTGACCTCCTGCGATTACGTTTTGGCTTTCTTCTACCCAGTTTTGGGATGGCGAGCGCATGGGTTTTGGAGTTGAGAAGGACGGGGCGGTCGGCGGGAAAGCACGTCCCGCTCTCAGAGGCAAATTCCGGGTCGCATTTTCCGCTGAGCCCGCCATCCGGAAAATGAATCCCATTTCGAGCTTAGATTCCGGGATGCGGTTTCCGCTTGAGGCATCATCCGGAAACTACGTCCCAGTCTGAGCGCGGATTCCGGGACGTGCTTTCCGCCTGGGCTGCCATCGGGAAAGCGTGTCCCGGTCTGCGTTGCCAAGGCGTTTTCTTTACGCCCGCGCCCTGCATAGAGTTCGATTCTCCGCGGTACGGACTAGAAATAAAAAGGCAGGTAGATACGAATATCTACCTGCCTGTTACTTATGGTGGAGGCGCGGAGAATCGAACTCCGGTCCACGAAAGCCCCCTGATTGGCATCTCCAAGCTCAGTCGCTGGTTTAGTCTCGGACGCTTTGCGCGCAGCGACACGCTCGCGGCATCCCAACCGGTTCGGTCTTAGCCTGCGCCATACCGATTACGTGCGCAGGAGCATTCCCCTAACATGACGTCGCGCCGGTGTCGGGGAAATCACCGGGTTGACGCGCCGCTATAAACTAAGCAGCGAGAGCCATAGGCTCAAAAGAAGAGTTGTTGTCAATTCAATTTGACGGTACCCCTGTTTAGCGAGGCGAGGAGACCTCGGCTTGCTTCCTCTCTCAGAGCTATCGTGTCGAAACCAGTCGCCCCCGAATGTCGGGAAAGTCTGGATGGCATTGGGCACGAGCACCCAACACCCGTCGACTTTTCAAAGAACATGCAGGGCGAGCCCCGCTTGTGGAGTGTTATCTTACCACGTTCTGAAAGCGGACAGCTGTTCTATGCACGAGCTGTGAAGACCCCAATGTGCTCCGCACTTCACACTTTTGTTACCGATCGCGTCACGTATATTTTCGCCAAGCAAAATTGACCCGTCGAAAGGACCGTTATGGATACCAAGCAGCAACTCGTCAATGCCCTCGCAGGCCTGGGCTCAACCATTACCGAAGCCATGGATGTCATCGAAGGCTTTGTACCGTGCGGACATCCCGCCCTCACGGTATCGAACGCACTCGTCGCGCTGGACGCTGACGATGACGCAGCTCTCGCCCAGCAGCTTGAGACCGTCGAGGGCTTTATCGACCACGTGAGCGAAAACCGCGGCGTGACCGCCTACCACGACATCGAGGTCGAGCTCGCGGGTCCCAAAGCCGATCTGCTCGCAGCAATCCGTGAGGTAGGCGCCCTTATGCAGACCGCAGGCGTCAAGAACACCCAGGTCAACGAGTGGGTCTACCGCAGTCTAGCAGCACTCGACAGCTCCGACGAAAAGGCAGCCGAGCAGCTCGCCGAAAGTCCCGCCATTAAGGCCGAGCTTTTGTAAATAGCAGACGCGGGTCCCTTGGCGCATCGTCGTCCAAGAGGCCCGCAAACAGTTCGCGTCAACCGATAGCCACGCCACCACGTTCGGCCAAAGCAAGAATCGGCATCATTTGACGAGGTGTCTTTGCTGCAAGATCGGCATGTTCGAGCAGCTTACGATCGTTGGTCACCAAGTAATCGACCTGCGCGCGCTTGCACGCGGCGAGTACCAAGTTGTCCTCGTAATCACGATGGAGCGTCAGATATTTGTCGGCCAGCCAAAGGTCCGACGCATCTGCACCCACGGCCGTGGCGTTTTCGGTCATGTTCCGAACAAACGCCAGCGCCGCATCGCCAATCGCGCGGGCAGAAGCCTCGTCGAGCGCTCCCCCGCTGGCAAGAACGCTACGCTTCAGTTCGTGTTGGACAACGTACAGCACGTCCTTGGCGATATGCACCGGAAAGAACAGCAATGCCCCCGCCTCCGTCGCCTGCCCAATAAACGCACGCGCGGCAAGCGACTCGGCATGGTCGACGCAAAACGAATCAACCCATACGTTGGCATCCACCATGATCTTGAGAGGCGCCCCACTCACTGGATCATCCCCTTTTGGCGATAGCGCTCGTCCATGGCTTCGGAATAGATTGTGTCCCAATCGCGATCGTCGGATACGGGCGACGTAGCGATGCCCAAATCTGCATAGAGCCGGTCTGCCGCTGCCCACGACGCGGCGAACGGAGTATCGGGCGCGACGGTCTGTTGCCGGCCATCAACGGCAGACAGTACTCCCTCACACTGCCCGCCACCCTGCGCGACCTTGGCCACCACCTTTTTGATGAGCTCGGGCAGTGACCCGCCCGAAAGCCGCAGTGCCTCCTCGGCACGGTTCTTGACCTGGCGATCCACGCGAACGTTCACCTGCGCCATGCCGCTAACAGCACCCACGTTGATCCCACTCCCTTCAAATGCTAGCACCGCTAGCAACACTATATAGAGAAGCTAGCAAATGGTCAAATGCAAAAGGCCTGCGTCCGGACGACACCGATGCCGTCTGGGCGCAGGCCAGATAACGTGGGCGAACACGTCCGCTAGCGCAGGTAAGCCTTTGCGTTGCCCAGGCTGTAGGCGATCGTTGAGCCGTTGTGCAGCAGCGACGACGCCTGCGGAGTAATCATGCCGGTAATACCCAATGCCAACAGCGCCGAGTTGGTGAGCATCACCTTGGAATACGAACTCGTCAGACGGTCGATAAGACCCTGACTCATGCGGCGCAGGCGCACGATCGCGGCGAGATCCGTATCGGTCAGGATGATGTCGGCGACCTCCTTGGCGATGTCGCTTCCGCCACCCATCGCCAGGCCCACGTCAGCCAAACCGAGTGCCGGCGAATCGTTAACGCCGTCGCCCACCATGGCAACGTGGCGCCCCTCGCCCTTAATGCGCTCAACATACGCGTACTTGTCCTCGGGCAGCAGCTCGGCCTTAAACTCGTCGACACCTGCCTCGCGAGCAATGCGCTCGGCTGTGCGCTCCGAGTCGCCCGTGAGCATGACCACGTGCTTAACGCCCAACGCGTGCAGGTCGGCGATGGCCTCGCGGACCCCGGGCTTAAGCGGGTCCTCGATACCGAGCACGCCCACAACGGTGCCGTCGACCGCCAGATACAGCGGCGACAGGCCCTGCATCTGGGACTCGATTTGCTCCTTAATGTCGGACTCGAGCTGCGCACCCTCATCCTCGAATACAAAGTGCGCCGAACCGATGATGGCGCGACGCCCTTCGATGGACGAAGCGATGCCGTGCGCCACGATGTACTCGACGGCAGCATGGCGCTCGCGGTGCTCGAGCCCACGCTCGTGGGCGGCGTTGACCACGGCGCGTGCCACCGGATGCGGAAAATGCTCCTCCAAGCAAGCGGAAAGGCGCAGGACCTCGTCCTCGCTCCAGCCATCGGTGGTGAGCACGCAGGCAAGACGCGGCTGCGCCTCGGTCAGCGTGCCGGTCTTGTCAAAGACAATGGTATCGGCCTTGGCAAACGACTCAAAGTACTTCGCGCCCTTAACCATGACGCCCATCTTGGCAGCATCGCTCATAGCGGTCATGACGGCGACGGAACCCGTGAGCTTGAGTGCGCACGAGTAGTCGACCATCAGTGCCGCTGAGGTCTTGATGAGGCTGCGGGTGGTAAGCGCAACCAGGCCCGCGAGCAGGAAGTTCCACGGGACGATCTTGTTGGCAAGGTCCTCCATATGCGACTGGCCCTCGGACTTGAGCGAGTCGGCCGTCTGCACGAGCGAGACGATCGAGCGGAGCTTGGTCTGAGCCGTGTTGGCGCGCACGCGCACCAAGATGCTGCCGTCTTCCACGACGGTTCCGGCAAACACATCGTCACCTGCGCTGCGCTCGACGGCAAGCGGCTCGCCGGTCAGGGTCGCCTGGTTGACCATGGCGCTTCCCTGCTCGACAACACCGTCGATGCAAATGGACATGCCGGTGCGCACGGCGACCAGATCGCCGGGCTCGAGCTCGGTCGCGGCAACGCTTACCTCGGTGTCGCCGACGACCTTTTGCGCCTTGTCAGGCACGTCGAGCAGCGAGTTGATGAGCTCGTTTTCGCTCATGGCGCGGGTGTAGTCCTCGAGCAGCTCGCCCACGTTGAGCAGGAACATCGTCTGGCCCGCGGTGTCGACATCACGCTTGACGAACGAAATGCCGATGGCCGAAGCGTCGAGCACGGGAACGGTCAGGCGCGGCTGCGCCAGCTCATGAAGGGCAGCGCGCAAAAATGCCATGTAACCGGCCACGACAAACACCGCACGCAGAGGCGTAGGCAGGAACCAGCGGCGCGCGTAGTGGGCACCGATAAGTGTGGCAAGATCCATGACGAGCTTGTGCTTGCGTGGCTCAAGCTGCATCACGTAACCCGTCTTTGCGTCGGCAATGGCCTGGGCATCGAGTGCGCCCAGGGCGTCGAGCACGCTCGCACGGCGCGACTCGTCGTACTCCAGCGCCATCTGGCCAATGCGGCCATACACGCGCACCTTGTGCACGCCATCGATGTCGCCGCCAAGCTTAAGAAGTGCATCGAGATCGCTCTCTGGCACAGGACCCGCCAATTGAAGACGGGTCCTGCCGGGGATCTCGCTAATAATCGAGAATCTCATAGTTTGTGCCTGAGAGCGTTACTCGGCTGCCTCGTCAGCAGCGGCCTCGCTCTGGGTGATGTAAGCAGCCTCGGCAACCATGTCGTCGACATTAGCCTTGGCCTGCTCGACCATGTCCTGGTAGCAGTTCTTGACGCGCATACCGCACGCGATGCCCTGCACGCAGGCGTTCTTTACCGGAGCGCTGGTGAGCAGCTTGATGCCGGCCGTACCAAGCAGAAAACCGCCACCGACAAGCAGGGTGTTAAAAGTCGACTTCTTCATGTTGCTTCTCCCTTTTGCCGCACAAGCGCGGCATGGTGCCTTAGCACCCGAGTTCATTAGTTTGCTCGAGCACGCTTTGAGACTAGTTTAGTCGAACTATTATGGTCAACCAAAGTTAACCTTTGGAAATCTTGGTCCCCTTTCCTACAGCTGCCAGGCAGCCGCTTCCTTTTGCAGTGCGACCATACGGGCAAATTCTCCACCTGCCGCCTTGAGCTGAGCCGAAGCACCCTGCTCGGCAACCACACCATCCTTGAGCACAACGATTTTGTCGGCATTTTCCACCGTACGCATACGGTGGGCAATAACGATAACCGTCTTACCTGCAAGCAGACGGGAGAGTGCCTGCTGTACCACGGTCTCATTCTCCACATCCAAGCTTGCCGTCGCCTCGTCCAACAGCACGATGGGCGCGTCTTTGAGCAGCGCGCGGGCGATGGAGATGCGCTGGCGCTCGCCACCGGAGAGTTTGGAGCCGTTCTCGCCGATCATGGTGTCGTAGCCCTGCGGCATGCGGTTCACGAACTCGTCGCAGTTGGCGGCACGCGCGGCCGCAAGCACTTCCTCATCGGTGGCATCACGACGCCCGAGGCGGATGTTTCCCATCACCGTGTCGTCAAAGAGCAGCACGTCTTGGAACACAATGGCGTAGTCGCGCAGCAGCGCCTCGGGATCAACGCCCGCAACATCCACACCGCCCACGGTAACCTTGCCCGCAGTGGCATCCCAAAAGCGCGCGGCCAGGCGGCTCACCGTAGACTTACCGGAACCCGAAGGACCGACCAGTGCCGTGACCTCGCCTTCCTTGGCGGTAAAGCTCACATCGGTAAGAACTTTCTCGCCGGCGCGGCCGTCCTCGCCCGCACCATAGCCAAATGCTACGTGATCGAACACCACATCGTGGCCCGCGGGCTCAAATTTCTCGCTGCCCCGCGCCACAGGCTCTTCCATGATGGAACGCATGCGCTTGGCAGACGACTCGGCGGCAAACAGCTCGGACATTAACATTAACGCCTGGTCAAAGGGCGCATAGATACGGCTCACCATAAGCAGGAAGGCAAACATCACCAAAAAGTCGACCTGCCCGGAGGCGACCATCGCGGCACCCGTGACCAGCGTGGTGGCAATGCCCAGACGCAGGATGGCAAAGGCGGAGTTGACCAAAAGCCCGTTAGCGAGCTCGCCCTTGGTGGTCTCGCGCTCCTCGGCATCGATTACGGCGTTGAGCCCCTCAAGATAATGGGCCTCCTGGTTGGTGGCGCGGATCTCGCGAACGCAGTCGAGCGTCTCTTGAATCGCTTCGGTAACCTTGACCTTCTCGGCGCGCACGCGATCGAACACCGGGGTCATGGGGCCGCGTGTTAGATACAGCACGGCAAAGGCCACGGGAACGCTCCAAAATGCCGCGATCGCCAGCTGCCAGCAAAAGAACAGCGACGCCACGAACACAATGGCGCTTGCGATGATGGCACCCCAAAGCTCTCCCAGCACGTGGCTGTAGGCGTGCTCCATGGCCTGGACGTCACCCATGATGGTCTCGGTTAAATCGGCCAGATCACGACGACCAAAAAACGACAGCGGCAGTTTGCGCAAGCGCTCGGCAATCTCCATGCGCTGCTTGCCGCACTCCTCGTAAAAGATGCAGTAGGTGTAGTAATACTGCTGCCAGTTAGAGGCAAAGAGCAACACGAAAAAGACCAGGAGGCCGCCCACGATCGGCAGGGCATCCGGCAGGTCAGCCCCGCTGGTGAGATGCTCGACAAAGCCGGCCATAACCAGGAATAAAAAGCCCATGCCGGCCATGGTAATGAGATTGGTGAGCGCGGTCCAGAAAATGCCGCGTTTTACGCCGGCGACGCCTTTATCGGATAGGAAATACTTCTTTTGGAATGAGGCGAACATTTAGGCCTCGCCTCCCTTCGCGACGGCGGCATCCGCGGTCGCTGCAGTGATTTTCCAGCTCGCGGCCTGTTCGTATTCGGCCCACATCTTGGCATACAGGCCATTTTGGGACAGCAACTCGGCATGGGTACCCGACTCCTGCACGCTGCCCTGGTTGAGCACCACGATTTGGTCTGCGCCAACTACAGTCGAAAGTCGGTGCGCGATCATAATGACCGTGCGACCCGCCGCCAGCTTGCTAAAGGCGCGCTGGATGAGCGCCTCGTTCTCGGGATCGGCAAATGCCGTGGCCTCATCGAGCACCACGATAGGCGCGTCTTTAAGGATCGCGCGGGCGAGTGCCACGCGCTGGACCTCGCCGCCCGAAAGATATGCTCCGCCGGCACCGAGCATGGTATTGATGCCCTGGGGGAGCTTGGCCACAATGTCGTCGCACTGAGCTGCGGAGAGGGCCGCACGCACTTCGTCGTCAGTAGCCGTAGGCTTGGAGGCGCGCACGTTATCGGCAAGTGTTTGCCGGAACAGCTGGTTGGTCTGGAACACGAAGGCGACCTGGTCCATAAGCTCGTGCGGATCCATATCGCGAACGTCCACACCGCCTACGAGCACTCGACCCGAGGAAACATCCCAAAAACGCGGAATCAGGCCTGCGCAGGTTGACTTACCGCCACCCGAGGGACCCACCAGGGCGAGGGTGCTACCCGCGGAAACGCTAAAACTCACATGGCTGACAGCAGGTGCTTCGGCACCCTCGTAGGTAAAACTCACGTCCTCAAATCGCACGTCGCCGCCGGCAGGGTGCTTGGGTTGGGCGGGCACGGAGAGCTGCTTGGAATCCATGACGCTTCGAATACGAGCCAGCGAATCAGCACTCATCTGAGAGGCCTCGCCCACAAACATGAGCTTGGTCATGGCCGTCGGCACCACGGCCGAAAATATCGCGTAAAACGTGAAGTTGGCCATAAAATGCGCGAAGTCCGTCTCGCCCGGCGCCAACAGCAACGCCACGGGCAACAGGAATGCCACAAGACCATTGAGCGCGGTAAGGTTGAGCACCTGCGGACCTCGGCAGAACGCGCCCGCATAGTTTTGTGCCATGTCGGCGTATTCGGCAATCGCATCGTGGAAAGCCTTAAAGGAGTAGACCGTCTGCTGAAACACCTTGACCACGGGGATGCCGCGTACGTATTCGGTGCCGGTCTTGTTCATCTTGACCAGCGCTCCCATGTAGGCCTTCATGAACTCGGCGCCTTTGCCGCTCATCATGGTGGCCATGGCGCCAAACGAAATGGCCACCGAGATGAGGCATGCCGCGCCCAAGCGCCAATCGAGGGCGAAAAGCAGCACGAGCAGACCTGCGACCATGGCGACGGCGCCGGCGATATCGGGCAGCATGTGTGCGAGCAAAGTCTCGGTGGAGGCGGCGCATCCGTCTACAATACGGCGCAGCTCACCGGTGGCGTGTGTGTCAAAGTAGCCAAGCGGCAGCTTAAGCAGGTGCTCGCTCGTGGCCTTGCGGATGTTAGACGCGCAGCGAAACGCGGACAGGTGCGTACACATGAGCCCCACGAAATAAGCTACGATGCTTGCCAGGGCAAAACCCACAGCCCACCAGCCATACATCGCGATATCGGTGGCTTCGCTCCAGTTAGGCGCCACAGCGATCAGGTCTCGTGCGACAAGCCAAATGCACACGTACGGGCCAAAGCTCAGCAGCTGCGAGAGCGCCGAGAGCGCCATGCCCAAATACGTTAGGAATTTACGGTCGCCAGCATACGCGAGCAACTCGCCGATACCGCCGCCCTCCCTTTTTGATCCCTTTGCCATGAGATTCCTTTCTAACAGCTTGAGAGTTAACCTTAATCAACTTATCATTGATGTGTTAGCCATGGCTCACAATCAAGCCAGGCGTGGACGTTTCTGCAAAGGAAAGAGACGCTTTTGCAAATACGGCAGGCAGCGACCGACATAACCGAGCTCTACGCACCGCAATTTGAACAGTTTGGCCTGGAGCTTACCGGCAAGGGCGCCGTCTTTACTGGCGAGGTGGCAAATGACCGGGCGCACGGACGCGCATGGATCATGCCTCTCTCCCCTGCCTGCATCGTTATGGAGCATTACATCACCCCGACGCACGATATGTACCTGGCCGAATACACACCCGAGCCATACGCCTGCGTGAGCGAGGTCAGCGCGCCTACACTTACATGCATGCCCGAGGCTGGCATAACGCCCGCGAACCTCAAACCATTGCATGGGCCGTGGCCAAACAATGCCGTTTGCAGCTTTATCCAAGATAGTTGCGGCGAGGAATTAAGCCCGCTGTTTGCGGGGGAGCTCTATCACTCGCGCTCGGTGCTCTTTTTGCCTGGATATTTTGACGAACTGGAGCACCGCTATCCCACCGAGTTCGCGGGAATCTTTGAGGCGTTTGCCGAGCCATGGCACGAGGAGGCGACGTCTGCCATCTGCCACACGCTGCGCCGGATTAACGAGGACCGCGCCCGCACCGTAGGCGGACACGTCTATATGCAGGGCATCGTGGAGACCATGGTCGCGGAGCTCGCCTGTTCGCGCGCGGCCCAAAAGCAGGCGCGGCAGGCGGCAGGCACACGCGTCAGCATGACCATTGCCGAAGAAGCAACGGCAATGATTGAGCGCGCGCTCGACAAAGGCAGACGTGTGGGTATCAACGAGGTGGCCGAGAGGCTCTACACAAGCCGCTCCAAACTATGCGCCACCTTTAAGGCCCAAACCGGCGAGTCCCTGGGCACCTACATACGAAGGCGCCGCATGGAGCGAGCACAGGACCTTTTGGCAGATAGCTCGCTTACGATAGCACAGGTAGCCGAGCGACTCGACTACCCTCAGCAGGCCGCCTTCGCCCAAGCCTTCAAACAATACACCGGCATGACACCCACGGCTTGGCGAAGCAAGCATCACTAAGGCCCAAGCTCCCTGGCCGTAACGGAGCGATTAATTAGCCGCCGCCCGTCAGCTCACCCAGGATCTAAACGTCAAGATGCGCACAATCAAGTGCCTTTTTGATAAGAGGGACAGATCGATCAGCCAAATACAACGGAATGTTGAGCACCCCGTCGTCGAGCTTTAGGTTCTTAAGTGAGTAGCGGACCCTCAATGGAGTCGTCTCCGCATGCTTGTCGGCATAGTACTTAAGGCTCTTGGAATGAACGACCTCTCCCGATTTGACCTCGACGGGAACGATTTCGTTTCCGACTTGAATCAAAAAATCGACTTCGTGCTTCGGCTTCTCGTTTGTCCAATAACGCGGAGCAGCATCTAACTGTGAAAGTAATGCCTGAAGCACATAGTTCTCGGCGAACGAACCTTTGAACTCCGAAAATAGCGCATCCGAGATGGCAAAAGCGGACGCATCCAGCCTTGCCATGCGGCGCAGCAAGCCGACATCAAGACAGTAGACTTTAAATGCCTTGAGGTCATCGTACGCAGAGAGCGGCACACCACCGGCAGCATTAAGGCGAACCGCCGTGATGAGCCCAGCATCGGCAAGCCATTCCAGAGCATCCTCGTATTCTCGAGCACGAGCCCCCTCGCGCACCGCACCCCAAACGAACTTTTTGTTCTCGCGCGCCAACTGAGCTGGAATCGAGTTCCATATTTGCGAAAGCTTGGCGAACTGCGCACGGCCACCATGCTTGGCAAAATCGCGCTCGTAGGAATCCAAGAGATCAGACAACACCTTATCGACCTGAACGATATCGCCCGTCTCCGCCCACCGGCCAAGAGCCTCTGGCATGCCGCCGCATGCAAAATAACGACGAAGATGCTCGACGAGACGGACATGGAAGAAATCGGGCACTGTCTCGATCTGATCCAGGCCGCCAAGGTATTCGTCGTAGTTTGCAGCGCCCTCGGCTTTCAGAAACTCGGAAAAGCTCATGGGGCGCATCTCCATGAACTCGACCTTTCCCACCGGAAAAGCGCTGGTCTCACGGGACAAGCGAACGCCCAACAAAGACCCTGCGCATGCGACGTGATACTCGGGGGCCTCGTCACAGAAGTATTTAAGGGCGCCGACTGCAGAAGGACAATCCTGGATCTCATCAATAATAAGCAGCGTTTCGCCGGGATTGATAGGCTGTCCAAGTGCCAGGGAAAGATTTGAGATGATCCGTCGAGGATCGCGCGTACCTTCGAAAAACTGAGCGTACTCGCTCTGTACCCCAGGTGACGGCTCCTCGAGCGTCAGATACACAAAATTGCGGTACGAGGTTCGTCCGAACTCCTTAAGCGCCCATGTCTTTCCAACCTGGCGCGCCCCCTTAAGGATAAGCGGCTTACGATATTCTGACGCTTTCCAAGCGTTAAGCTTGGCAATGATATCTCGCTGCATGGCCAAACCTCCCGCAAAGAAACTTCCGTAAACGTGATATTTCCCACATTTTACCCTAGGTAAAACGTGACATTTATCACATTTACAGAAGTTTTAAGCTCATTTCGCCATACTTTCATCACATTTATTGCAATGTGACAAAGGGGCAGTCCATTTGTCACCCGCACAAAAATGGACGCGCCAACGGCGCGCCCATTCACTCTATTTATATCAGCCCGCCTGACCCGAACGGCCGAGTCGTCACGGAACCGAGGGGCCGGGCGCAGGGCCTTGTCTCTCAATGAGTTCCGCACGAACAGGAGGCGCCAGTGGCGCCTCCGTCGTGAGTCAGGACTGTCCGAAATTGAGAGGCAAGGCCCTGCGCCCGGCCCCTCGGTTCCCGTTTACGAGAGCGACGTTCTCAGCAACTCGTTGAAGAGCTTCGGGTTGCCCTTGCCGCGGCTCGCCTTCATGCACTGGCCCACCAAAAAGCCGATGACCTTCTGGTTGCCGTCACGATACTGCTGCGCCTGATCGGCACAGTTTGCCAGCACCTCGTCCACGATCGGCTGCAACGCACCGGCATCGCTCACCTGACGCATGCCGCGCTCGTCGACGATCTTGTTGGGATCGTCACCGGTCTGGGCCATGGCCTCAAAGACCTCATGAGCCTGGTTGGAGCTGATGGCATCGGTCGCGAGCAACTTGGCAAGAGCTGCCACCTGAGCCGGCGCGATGCCGGACTCACCCAACGAGACGCCCGCACCCTTAAGGTAGGCGATCATCTCGTTCACCAGCAAGTTTGCAACCGTCTGGGCCTCCTTGCCAGCCATACCGGCAGCGGCCGCCTCAAAGAACTCGGCAAACTCCGGGTCGCCGGCGATCTGCTCGGCATCGGCCGCCTTAATGCCAAAGTCGGCCTCAAAACGGGCACGCTTGGCATCGGGCAGCTCGGGAATCTCGCCGCGGCAGCGGTCGATAAACTCGTCGTCCAGATCGAAGGGCGCCAGGTCGGGATCGGGGAACAGACGATAGTCGTCGGCCGTCTCCTTCACACGCATGACCACGGTGCGCTTGCGGCTGGGCTCCCAGTGACGGGTCTCCTGGTAGATGATGCCGCCCTCCTCGAGCACCTCGGCCTGGCGGCAGATCTCGTAGGCAAGGCCGTCATGCAGGCTCTTAAACGAGTTGAGGTTCTTGAGCTCCGTCTTGGTGCCCAGCTTGGTCTCACCGCGGCGGCGCAGCGACACGTTGCCGTCGCAGCGCATGGAGCCTTTCTCCATGGAGCAGTCCGAAATGCCCAAGGTCACAAAGATGCGACGGAGCTTCTCCATAAACAGGCGCGCTTCCTCGGGCGTACGCAAGTCGGGCTCAGTCACGAGTTCAATCAAAGGCGTGCCGCAGCGGTTGTAGTCGACGAGCGACTCGGCCGCGGCGGTAATGCGGCCTTCGGCGCCGCCCACGTGCACCATCTTGGCGGCATCCTCCTCCATGTGGATGCGCAGGATGCGGATGGGCACCGTGTAGGAGCCGTCCTCGCGGCGCTCGGGCATCTGCAAGTTGGACGCATCGTAGCTGGCCAGGTGACCGGCGCGCTGGTTGCCCTCGCGCATGGTCGACGTCATGGACGTGGACAGGCCCTCGGCGTTGGCAGAGGCGCTCGCCAGGCTCTGAGCCTCGGCCTCGCCAAACGCGCAGTCTGGGCGCTCAGCGGCACCGCGGCCGGTCACGTCCAGATCAAGATGGCCGTACATGGCAAAGGCGACCGGGCCTTGCGTGGTCTGGAAGTTCTTGGCCATGTCGGGATAGAAGTAGTGCTTGCGGTAGAACATCGAGTGGCGCTGGATCTCGCAGTTGGTGGCAAGACCGGCCTTGACGATGCTCTCGATGGCGCGCTTGTTGGGCACCGGGAGGGCGCCGGGCAGGCCCAGGCACACCGGGCACACGTTGGCGTTGGGCTCGTCATCATGGCTGAGCTTGCAGTTGCAGAACATCTTGGTATCGAGTGCGGTGAGCTCGGTATGGATCTCCAGGCCGATCACGGCCTCCCAATCCTGCAGGACCTCGGAAAGCTCCTTCATTACAGCTCGCCTCCCTTCCCGGCAAAATCGGGCGCGACGGAAAGCGCGGGCGCACCCGTGGCGGCATCGGCAAAACCGCGCTCCAGGGCGCGGGCAAACGTGAGCAGCTGACGGTCCTTAAACGCAGGTCCCACCAGCTGGGCAGAAACGGGCAGCTTGCTGTCCTCGCCCAGGCCCAGCGGCACCGAGATGCCACCGTTGCCGCAGATGTTGAGCGAAATGGTGTACAGGTCGGAGAGGTACATCTGCGTGGGGTCGCTGATCTCGCCAAACTTAAAGGCCGTGCGCGGCGAGGCGGGCATGAGGATGGTGTCCACCTTGGCATACGCGGCGTCGTAGTCCTGCGTGATGAGCGTGCGGGCCTTTTGCGCAGCGTAGTAGTACTTGTCGTACACGCCCGAGCTCAGCAGGTAGGCGCCGAGCATCTGACGGCGCTTGGCCTCGGCACCAAAGCCGTAGGCGCGCGAAAGCGAGCTCTGGTCGGACAGGTTGGCGCAGCCCTCCTCCTGGTAGCCGTAGCGGATGCCGTCGAAGCGGGCCAGGTTGGAGAACGCCTCGGCCGGGCCGATAACGTAGTAGGCGGCGATGGCGGCGTCCAGGTGCGGCAGGTCGACCTCGACCAGCTCGGCACCCTGGTTCTGCAGCTCCTGAGCGGCGCGCTGAACAGCGGCCTTGACCTCGGATGTCAGGCCCTCGGCCTCCATAAACGCGGGGATGATGCCCACGCGCTTACCCTCGATGCTGTCGTTGAGGCGCTCGGTAAAGTCGACGGCGCAATCCTGGCTGGTGCAGTCGTACGGATCGTGGCCCGCGCCGGTAAGCGCGTTCATGGCCAGCGCGACATCCTCGACCGTGCGGCCAAAGGGCCCCACCTGGTCGAGCGACGAGCCAAAGGC
>CAJMBB010000012.1 GCA_905211615.1 uncultured Collinsella sp.
CGGGGTCAACGATATGGCACCGTGGGGACACATGTATGTCAATCCTGGTCTAACATAGCCTTATTTAATCCCCGTCCCAGAAAAATCATCCCGCGGGGCTTGTGGCTCACGCGGGATGATGGCCTCTTACTTTTTCCTGTCCTGTTCCAGCAGATCGGACGGTGAGCGATCGGGCTTGCCGCCGCGGAAAATCTCGCGGCCATGAAGACGATGTTCCAGGTCACGTTCGTCCTTTTCCTCGTCAATCTTGGTCTGGCTCACCACCGGGTCCTCAATCAACGACGACACCGAGTTCACCTGTTTTTGAATGCGCTCGGCGATGGTGTCATCCATACTCACGATGCGCATCTTCCAGTCGATATTCGTGGCGTTGGATGAGCTCTTGGTCCACACGAACGTCAGGATGGCGCTCTGGTGGCCCTGGGCGGGAAACATGCCAAAGAAGGAATCGTGCTGAATGTTGCTATCCTCGTCGATATAGGCGTGAACGTTATACACCACGCGGTCAATCTTATCGTTGAGCAGCGCGTTGGTCGCAAGCGCCGCGGCCTGAATCTGCCCGTTGGACAGCAGTTCGAGCTCGTTGGCAGACGATGTGTCCAGCACCGTCACCTCGACCGTGCCCGTACGCTCATCGGCTTCATCGACGGTAAAGTCGAGCGGGAACTGAGTAAAGCCGTTGCCCCACTCAAGGCCGCCCTTCAGCGCCGTCGAAACGGTATCGACCGAAACGCTCTCGGACAGGTTGGCGGTGTTCAGACGACGCATCACGCCGTAGCCAATCTGCATGCCCACGATCAGCACCAAAATACCAATGACCACGGCCATCGCGGTCTTCGTAATGGTATGACTCACCTGCGAACCCGAAGGATCGTCCTCGGACAGCGGGTCGATATGTTTTGCCTGGCTCGCGCGATCCTCGCTGCGCAGCTGCGCTAGCGCAGCTTTGTCACCGCGCTTGGCCGCAGCCTCCTTCTCACGCATGCGCTCGGTTCGCTTTTTGGCAAGCGTGGGATCCAAGACACCGGATGCATCGATTTCGGAGAATAACTCCGTCACTTCTTCCGGAGTCAAAGGGTTCTTGTCAGCCATAAACTTCCTGTCATATCAATCAGTCGAGCTCGTGCGCACGCGCACCTTCGAACTGCATTCGATAGTAACGGGCATAGGTGCCGCCACGGGCGAGAAGCTGTTCATGCGTGCCACGTTCCACAACGCGACCATGCTCAACGGTCGCAATCTCGTCAGCATGCTTAATGGTCGAAAGACGGTGGGCGATGATGATTGTGGTACGGCCGCGTGCCAGCTCTTCGAGCGACTCCTGGACCGCCTCCTCGCTCTCGTTATCCAAAGCACTCGTCGCCTCGTCCAAGATCAGGATCTTGGGGTTCTTGAGAAACACGCGCGCGATGGCAACACGCTGCTTTTGTCCGCCCGAAAGACGGCTGCCACGCTCGCCCACCACGGTGTCGTAGCCCTGTGGAAGCGACTCGATAAAGGCATCGATGTTGGCGCGACGGGCGGCCTCGGCGATCTCTTCCGCCGTAGCGCCCGGCTTGCCGTAGGCGATGTTCTCGCCAATCGTACCGTCAAATAGATAGACATCCTGCTGCACCAGGCCGATGGCGCGGCGCAGGCTCTGCTGCGTCACATCGCGCACGTCCTGACCGTCGATGCTAATGGATCCGGTAGCCACGTCATAAAAGCGCGGCAGCAGCGAACAGGTCGTGGACTTGCCGCCGCCCGAGGGGCCAACCAAAGCGATGGTCTGCCCGGGCTTGATGGACAGGTCCATATGGTCGATAACGGGACGCTCGTCGGCATCGCCCTCGCCCAGCTCAACATCCTCGTAGTTAAAGCACACGTCGTGATACTCCACGGCGCCGGCAGTCACCTGCAGATCCGTAGCGCCCGGCTTGTCCTGGATATCCGGCGCGGTCGAGAGCACCTCGTCCATACGCTTAAAGCCGGCGATAGCCTTCTGATACGTTTCGGCTGAATTGACGAGTGTCTCGAGCGGCGTGCAGAACAGCGAAATATAGAGTGCAAAGGTCGCCATATCGACCGCCTGCAGCTGTCCCTGGGCGACCAGCCAGCCGCCCAGCAGCACCACGATCACATAGAGCACACCCGAGAGCAGACCATACGTCGCGGTATAGACGCCCATGGCGTGATACATGTTCTCCTTGGACGAAAGATAGCGATTGTTTGAGGCGCGGAACTTGAAGCGTTCGGTCTCCTCATTGGCAAAGCTCTTGACCACGCGCATGCCCGCCAGCGAATCCTGCAGCTGTGCATTGATGCCGCTGATTTTTTTGCGATTGTCGCTAAAGACCTCGCGCATGCGCATGTTCTGCCAAAACATGATGACCGCAAACGCTGCTGTCACCACAGCCATAGCAAGCGCCAGCACCGGGGCGATGGTAAAGAGGATCACAAACGAGCCGATGATCTCGATGCCACAGATGATGATCCACTCGGGCACGTGGTGCGCCGCCTCGCAGATATCGAACAGGTCGTTGACCACGCGGCTCATCATGTCGCCCGAGCTGTTGCGGTCGAAGTACGCAAAGCTGAAGCGCTCATACTGGTCGAACAGGTCCTCGCGCATCTTGGACTCCATACGCGCGCCCATCACGTGACCCCAATAGCTCACAAAGTAGCGGCAGGCGCAGCGGACGGCATACATCAGCACCAAGCCCACCGCGATCATGCCGAGCGCCTGCATAATGGCAGCCTGACCCTGAGTAAATAGCCCACCGGTCAAATTGCGCAGGATAATGGGGAACGCAAGGTCAATGGCGGCAAGCACCAGAGCACAAACAGTATCAGCAACAAAAAGCCCCATCTGGGGCTTGTAATACGAAAGAAACCTCTTAAACATGCAGTCCTCGGAGATAAAACAATAACGTAAGACCCTGGGGCAAAATAATCAGTAGTGTTTGCCCCAGGGTCGCCCTCGCTTTTAAAGCTCAGTTCCGCCCAGCCTGTGCGCGATGCTATCGCAGGCCAAGGCGCCTACGACGGTCTTGGCGTCTTCGATCTTGCCGTCGAGTACGGCGTCGATCAGCTCGTGCAGCGGCACCAGGTCCACGTTGACAAACTCATCATCATCGGGGTTGGGCGCATCAAACTCGAGCTTGGTAGCCAAGTAGATGTGGATGATCTCATCGCAAAAACCGCAGGACGTGATAATCGACGTCAAAAAGCGAATGCGACCAGCCCTAAAGCCCGTCTCCTCATGCAGTTCGCGCTTGGCGCAATCGAGCGGGTCCTCGCCTGGATCGAGCTTGCCGGCGGGAATCTCGACCGTCACGCGGTCGATGGCGGTGCGGTACTGACGCACCAGTACGATCTTGCCGCTCTCGGTCAGCGCCACAACGGCCGCCGCACCCGGATGGCGAACGATATCGCGGGCGCTGCGGTGACCGTTGGGCAGCTCAACCTCAAGACGGTGGACGTCGAGGATCTTGCCCTTCCAGGCGCACTCCTCCGAAAGAATCTTCTCGTGCAGCTCGGCATCGTGCGGGTCGTCGTCGCCCAGCACCAGTGCCGGCTCGTCAGCGACCTCGCCACCAGGCTCGCCCTCGGCGTGCCCATACATGCGGCTGTCCTCTTCGACGATCTGCGCGTCCACGAGCTCTTCGTTCTTCTCGTCCATCCATCTCATTCCTCTCGGATTTTAGGCATCCCAGGCGTCGCGACCGCGCAGCGCGCGCAAGCCGATGTCGTGACGCAGGGTCTTGCCCTCAAAATCAATCTTCTCGCAGGCCTCGTAGGCAAGGTTGCGAGCGTTCTCGAACGTGTCGCCCAGAGCGGTCACGGCAAGCACGCGGCCACCATTGGTCACGAGCTGGCCGTCCACCACGGCAGTGCCCGCGTGGTACACGGTCACGTTCTCCATGGCCTCGGCATCGGCGATACCGGTGATGACCTTGCCCTTCTCGTAGCTGCCGGGATAGCCCGCGCTCGTCAGGACAACGGCCACGGCCCACTCGTCACGCCAGTCGAGCTCAATCTGATCGAGCTCGCAGTTGGCGCAGGCGAGCATGACCTCAACCAGGTCGTTCTTAAGGCGCGGGAGCACGACCTGCGTCTCGGGGTCGCCAAAGCGGGCATTGAACTCCAGCACTTTGGGGCCGGCGGGGGTGAGCATAAAGCCGCCATACAGGCAGCCGCGGTAGTCGATGCCCTCGGCAGCAAGCTCGGCCACGGTCTGCTCCATGACCTTCACCATGGTGGCGTGCTCCTCGTCAGTCACGATGGGCACCGGGCTGTAGACGCCCATGCCGCCGGTGTTGGGGCCCTTGTCGCCCTCGAGCGCGCGCTTGTGGTCCTGCGAGGTGGCCATGGGGCGCACAGTCTTGCCGTCGGTAAAGGCCAACAGCGAGCACTCGGGGCCGGTCAGCATCTCCTCGATGACCACGGTATTGCCGGCATCGCCAAAGGTGCCGCCAAAGCACTCGCGCACGGCCTCCTCGGCCTGCTCAAGTTCGGTCGCCACGATAACGCCCTTGCCCGCGGCAAGGCCGTCGGCCTTGACGACCAGCGGGGCGCCCTGCTCGCGCACGTAGGCGAGAGCCGAAGCCTCGTCGGTAAACGAGCCGTAGGCTGCCGTCGGAATACCCGCGCGCTCCATGAGCTGCTTGGAGAACAGCTTGGAGCCCTCCATCTGGGCGCCCTCGGCACCCGGGCCAAAGCAGGGAATACCCGCCGCACGCACGGCGTCGGCCACGCCCGCCACGAGCGGAGCCTCGGGGCCAATTACCACGAGTCCGCATCCGTGGCTCTGGGCAAACGCCGCCACGGCCGCAGGATCGCAGTCGTCGAGAACAACGTTCTCGCCGCAGCTCGCGGTGCCGCCGTTACCCGGCGCAATGTAGAGCTTGCCGGCGCGCGGTGATGCTGCGAGCTTGGCTGCCAAAGCATGCTCACGGCCGCCGCTGCCCAACAACAGGATGTCGATGGTTTGAGTGTCCGCCTTCAAGGGTGCCTCCTCTATGGATGAACGGCCCGCTCCGCGCGAGCCCTTTGCAAGCAAATATACCCCTCGGCCGCCCGTCCGGGCTGCAAAGGGGTATATCGCAATAACCAAATAGTCCCGATTACTTCCAGAATCGGTTGATGATCTGCTCGCGACCAGCGCCAACGCCAATGAACGTCACACGGGTGTGTGCCAGATCCTCGATAAACGCCACGTAGTCCTGAGCCTCCTGCGGCAGCTCGTCAAAGCTGCGACAACCGGTGATGTCGCACTTCCAGCCAGGGAGCTCCTCGTAGATGGGCTTGGCATGTTCAAAGCGCACCTGATGCTCGGGCACGCTGGTGTAGCGCTCGCCATCGACGTCGTAGGCCACGCACACCTTGATGGTGTCGAAGGCCGAAAGCACGTCGAGCTTGGTCACGGCGATGTCGGTGAGGCCGTTGACGCGCGAGGCATAGTTGGCGATAGGGCCGTCAAACCAGCCGCAACGACGACGGCGACCGGTGGTCACGCCGTACTCATAGCCCTCCTCGGTCAGCGTGTGGCCAGCCTCGGACTCATAGGAAAGCTCGGTGGGCATGGGGCCCGAACCGACGCGGGTGATATAGGCCTTCATGACGCCCAGCACGCGGTCGACATTCTTCATACCGACGCCGGAGCCGGTAATGGCGCCGCCGGCGGTGCAGTTGGAAGACGTCACGTACGGATAGGTGCCGTGGTCGATGTCGAGCAGCGTCGCCTGGGCGCCCTCAAACAGCAGGTCCTTGCCCTCGTCGATCATGTTGTTGAGCAGCAGGCTCGTCTCGGTGATGTAGGGGCGCAGGCGCTCGGCCATCGGCAGGTACTCGTCGCAAATCTGGTCCACGGTGTAGGTGGGCAGGTTGTAGATGAGCTCGAGCTCGGGGTTCACGCGGGCGAGAGCGGTCTCCAACTTGTCGCGGAACAGCGCCTCGTCCAGCATGTCCTGCATGCGCAGACCAATGCGGGCCATCTTGTCCTGATAGCACGGACCGATGCCGCGCTTGGTGGTACCGATGTTCTTCTTGCCGAGCTTCTGCTCAAAGGCGCCATCCAGATCGATGTGGTACGGCATGATGACATGCGCGTTGCCGCTAATCTTGAGGTTCTTGGTGGTGATGCCGTCGGCCTCGAACATGTCAATCTCCTCAAGGACAACCTTGGGGTTGACGACGCAGCCGTTACCGATCACCGACACGTGGTCGGAATACATGATGCCGGAAGGCACCTGGTGCAGGCCGTACTTCTTGCCGTTGACGACGATGGTGTGACCGGCGTTGTTGCCGCCCGAGTAGCGCACGACGGCATCGAAGTCGCCGGCGACCAGGTCGCAAATCTTACCCTTGCCCTCATCGCCCCACTGGGCACCGACCAAAACGGTTGACGGCATGTTTACTCCTTACATTCATGGCCTGTCTACGCGCCATGCCGGCACGCAGAAGCACAAAACATTCCCAGTATACCCGTGCAACGGGCGCCTGTCCTACTCCTCGGCATGTGCCCCATCAAGCTCATAGAACTTGGTGGATGCCGGCAGGAACATCAGGTCGACGTCGCCGATCGGGCCCGAACGGTTCTTGGCCACGACGATACGTGTAACGCCCTCGTCGGGTCGATCGTCGCGCGAGGCTTCGGCCTCGTCGGCGGAGCGGTCCAAGAACATAACGATATCGGCGTCCTGCTCGATGGAGCCCGATTCACGAAGGTCGGAAAGCTGCGGGCGCTTGCCGGTACGGGATTCGACCTGACGCGAGAGCTGTGACAGCGCGATGAGCGGGATCTTGAGCTCCTTGGCCATGATCTTCAGACCACGCGACATCTCCGAGACCTCGACGGTACGGCTCTCGGAGCGGCGTCCCGGCGGAGGACTTACCAGCTGCAGGTAGTCCAGGATGATGATCGCCTTCTCCTTGTTGTGGAGCATGCGGCGGCTCTTGGCGCGAATCTCGGTCACTGTGGTGCCGGGCGTATCGTCAATCAGAATATCGAGCTTGGACAAGGTCTGCGTGGCCTCGTTGATATTGGCCCACTGCTCGGGGCTAATGCGGCCCATGCGGAAGTCACTGATCGAGATCATGGCGTAGGCGCAAATCAGACGCTGGGCAATTTCCTTGCCCGACATCTCCAGCGAGAAGAAGCCGACGGTATAGCCCGCAGCGGCAGCGTTAAGTGCCAGGTTCAGAGCGAACGACGTCTTACCTACAGCAGGACGGGCGCCGATGATGATGAGCTGGCCCTCGCGGAAGCCCATGAGCATGCGGTCGAGCGACGGGAAGCCCGTGGGCACGCCCGCGGCCTGGCCACCGGCCTGGCACACTTCCTCGGCCTCGTTATAGGCCTCGACCATAAACTCGGTCAGCGTCTTGTAGCTCGACTTGACCTCGCGCGCTGTAACCTTGAGCAGCTTGCTCTCGGCCAGCTCGACAACCTCTTTGGTGTCGGTGGGGGCGTTATATGCCAGCGCGTTGATCTCGTTGGTGGCGCCGATCAGCTCACGCAGCATCGAATCACGGCGAACGATGGCGGCATGGTGCTGCCAGTTAACGAGCGACAGGGTCTGACCCATCAACTCCAAAATGTACGCTTCGCCGCCCACGGCATCGAGCTTGTTGATACTTCGCAGGTAATCGATCAGCGAGATGGAGTCGATGGGAATGCGGCTGTTGTACATATCGACCATCGCGGTATAGATGGTCTTATGAATGGGCCGGTAGAAGTCATCGGGCTGCAGCTCGACCTGGGCCTCTTCGACCACCTCGGGCGATAGCAGCATAGCGGCCAGTACATTGGCCTCTGCATCTTGGTTTTGGGGAAGACCCAACTTTGAGCCGCGGTCCTCAACCGTCAGCCCGGTCTCCCTATCGTCATATGCCATGAGCATCCTCATTCATATCGCTTGCGAGCATCCATAGTATCAGCCACGGTCCCAAAACGCGCCGCGCGCCGCCAATCATCACCGAACCAAACGGATGAACGGTCCTGCATATAGGACTTCGACGCAACGTTCACCATGACACTCACTCAGCGCAAAAAAACAAAAGGGCGCCCTGGTTTCCCAGAGCGCCCTTCTTAGAGCAAGATTGTTGCGTTGCAGCAAATGCTACTCGGCAGCAGCCTCAGTCTCGACCTCGGCGGTCTCGGCCTCGGCGACCTCAGCGGCCTCCTCGACCTCAGCCTCGGCAGCGAGCTCCTCGGCGGTAACGCCAACGAGAACGACAACCTCGGCCTTGATCTCGCGGTACAGCGAGATGGCAACGGTGTGGGCACCGGCAACCTTGATGGGCTTACCGAGCTCGACGCGCTTGCGGTCGATGTCCATACCGAGCTGAGCCTTGATGGCGTCAGCGATCATAGCGGCGGTAACGGAGCCAAAGAGGATGCCCTCGTCGCCGACCTTGACGTCAACGGTGACCGTCTTGCCCTCGAAGGCAGCCTTGGTCTCATTGGCGGTAGCCAGACGGACGGCCTCGCGCTTGGCGATGTTGTTGCGACGCTCGTCAAGCTGCTTGAGGTTGCCCTTGGTGGCGGCAACAGCGAGCTTCTTGGGGAACAGGAAGTTCTCAGCGTAGCCCTGAGCGACCTCTACGACGTCACCCTCGCCGCCCTTGCCCTTGATCTCATCGAGAAGAATAACCTTCATGATGCGTCTCCCTTCTTAGCCGCGGTCGCGGTTGCCACGAGAGGAAACCACGGGGACGGTGTACGGCAGGAGAGCCATCTCGCGGGCGCGCTTGATGGCGTTGGCGATGTCATGCTGATGCTGCGTGCAAGCGCCAGTGACGCGACGGGGCTTGATCTTGCCACGGTCGGTCATGTACTTACGGAGAAGCTGAGTGTCCTTATAGTCGATGAACTCAGTGTTCTCCTTGCAGAACTGGCAGTACTTACGACGCGGCTGACGTGCAGAAAAATCATTAGCCATGTCAAAATACCTTTCATTTGGCAACTTCGGCGAACCGAAGCCGCCTCTCACTCAAAAATAGGTGAACAACCCTTAGAACGGGATGTCCTCATCGTAGACGTCGACCGCGGGCGGCGTAGCCACCGGTGCGGCAGGACGTGCTGCGGGCGCGGGAGCTGCGGGGGCGTAACCGCCCTGATCGTAGCCACCCTGGCCACCACGGGAGCTCATAAACTCGATCTCATCGACGATGACCTCAAGCTTGCTCCGGCGCTGGCCGTCGCGCTCCCAAGAGCTGTAGCGCAGCTTGCCCTCGATCGCGACCTTGTTTCCCTTTGCCAGGAAACGGCTCACGGCCTCGGCGCGGGTGCCGAACATGGTGCAGTCGACAAAGTTGGGATAGTCCTCCCACTCGCCAGTCTGCGCATTGCGGCGACGATCGTTCACGGCGACGCCAAAGGACAGAACCTGGGTTCCGCCGGCGGTGGCGCGCAGCTCGGGATCGCGGGTGAGGTTACCGGTGATGTTCACTCGATTGATGCTCATAACTCACTACTTCCTCTTGGGGCACAAGCCCAGTCCAAAACGACAGTCTTACTCCTGGTCGTCGCGACGGACGATCATGTGGCGGACCACAGCGTCGGTGATGCGCAGGACGCGATCAAGCTCGGCGATCTGGGTAGGATCTGCGTGGAAGTTGATGAGGGTGTAGTCACCATCGGTGAGGTCGTTGATCTCGTAGGCGAGCTTGCGCTTGCCCCACTCGTCAACGGAGTCGACCTTGCCAGCGCCCTCAGCGATCGTGGTATCGATACGCTTCATAACAGCGAGACGAGTCTCGGGGTCGAGCGACGGGTCAACAAAGAACAGCAGTTCATAAGCCTTCATATTGTCACCTCCTCTGGGCAAATGTGGCTTCAGGTCGTGAAGGTGCGCCTGAAGCAGGAAAAGACTTGGTAATAATATCTTTCAACCTCCCAGGCCGCAATAATATGCAGCTACAACCTCATGACCTCCACATATGTCCATGCTCGCACCACGTTTCATGCGCATTCCAACCAAATGCCGACCAAGAGCTTGACGGATTTGTGGACAAGATACGGTGCCGCGGGGACAAGCTGAGCCAAGCCGCAGGTCAGCGGGCACAAGGCTGTGGTCGCAAAGTGCATACCAGTGGTCCACAGCAGCACCCATAGATTTTTAAATTCATTGCCAAGTCGCTTATGAATACCCCTTTTGAACAATTGAGTTGATCAACCACACTGGTCGGAAGCCGTTTTTTGGCACCTCAAACCCCACTGCAACGTCAAGCGCGGCCAAGCGTTTTAAAAAATGCCAACTTTTCTGTTTGCACTTTGCGATTCCTCGTGTATACTGACTTTCGCATTTAACGGAGAGTTGTCCGAGTGGCCGAAGGAGCACGATTGGAAATCGTGTAGGCGTCAAAAGCGTCTCCAGGGTTCAAATCCCTGACTCTCCGCCAGTTAATTCCAAAGCAGGCCTTCGAGCCTGCTTTGTTTTTACCCCACGCGGAGGGGTGGCAGAGTGGTTGAATGCGGCGGTCTCGAAAACCGTTTGGCCTGTATAGGGTCACGAGGGTTCGAATCCCTCCTCCTCCGCCATTTTGGTTGAGAAAGCTCCCAAGAATGGGAGCTTTTTTTGTTTTGAGTCCCTAACAAGCAAATACGGCGGAGGAGGAGGGATTCGAACCCGCCAGGGCGCGGAGCGTAAAGAAAACGCGCCCGTGGCGCGTCTTTAGCGCAGCGCGGTCGGCGCAAGCCGACCGGATAAATTTTGAGCGGAGCTCAAAATTTGGACATCCCTCCTATTCAGCCACGCCCCCATCGCGTTCGATCCCAGCCCATATCTCAAACACGTACACCACCCTCCAAAGATGTCAAAAAATGTCGTTTTTGGAGTGTGATGTACACATTTGCATATGACGCGCACCGAGCATGAGTCGATTTGCCCTTATCCGGTATATTTCCCCACCTCAACGGACATAAGAGCTTGGTGTCAGCTCGAAGCGAGAGGTCCCCAATGGATACTCCTGTTCTCATTTCGCATAAAACGGCGTGGCTCGTCCATCATGCACCGCGGAACCTGGTTCAAGCCGTCGCACAACGCGACTACCAGATAGGTGTGCGGGGCCTCTCTACCCAGCAACGCATCGCGCGCATTCGGCAGGCACTTACCGACTGCGGCATTCCGTCCACCATGCTCAAGACTATCGACATCTCCGTAGTATTTGCTTTCGAGCGAATTCGCACCAACGGTGTCACTTGCCACGTTCTCGGCCAAAACCTACCCTACGAGCATATTGACGAGTTGACGCCCGGCATCTTTATCACCGACGAAGCCTTCACCTTCGTGCTCGCTGCCGAATGGATGGATAGGATCGAATACCTCGAGTATGGTTACGAAGTTTGCGGCGACTATCGCATGGGGCTCAATTCCTCTGACCCTTACACCGAGCAACCAGTCACCACCTCCAAGGACGAAATTGTCGAGCTGCTCGATCGGCACCCCGGCAAACCCGGCGCCACACGCGCCAGACTCGCGCTCAGACACATCTACGACCACTCAGCCTCGCCCATGGAGACCGCATCGTCCATCGCCCTCTCGCTCCCTACAAGCGAAGGCGGCGTTGGCATCCGAGGTATCGAACTCAACAAACCGCTCGAAATCCCTCAACGTCTCTGGCATTGCACAAAGGCCCGAACGCTCAAAATCGATGCCCTCATTACCTATAAGCGCAGAGAACTCGGCATCGAATATAAGGGCGGCTTTCACGATGAGGTCGAACGCAAGGGGGCGGACGCGGAACGAGAGGCCGTACTCGCCCAAATGGGATATCGAATCGTTACGCTCACCTCGGCACAGTTCGCAAGTCAACTTGCCTTTCACCGCGCCATGAACAGCATTCGCGAAGCACTCGGTATGCCCCGCTGCACGGACGCCGAGTACCAGCGAAAGCAAAACGAACTGCGCAAGGCACTTATCCGCAACTGGAAGAGCGCGCAGGGCGAAGACACGCCTTCCGAGTAACGTCATCCCAGCACGCCCCAACCAAAACATGTACATCACCCTCCAAAACCGACATTTTTTGACATCTTTGGAGGCTGATGTACACGTTTGGTGCCTACGCACGCATCCAGTCCCAACCGTTTACCGAGCAATAGGGTCGCCAGACCCGTCAACCATGTACTATGTACGGGCATTGTCTAAACCCGTAACTCAAAGGACCCCATCTTGCCCGTCGTCGCCGCTATGACCGTTACCTCACACGCCACGGACGCCATGGTCGCCATCCCGTTTTGGCTCGAAATGTTCGCCGTCGTCGCGGCTTCAATCTCGGGTGTGCTGGTTGCGCGCGAGCACAAGCTCGACCTGGTGGGCGCGGTCGCGCTCGCGGTGGCCTGCGGTCTGGGCGGCGGTCTCTTGCGCGACATGACGCTGCAGGTGGGCAACGTCTACATCCTCAACCAGCCGATGGCGCTGCCGCTTTCCATTGCCACGGCAGCCATCATCTATATTTTCCCGGCAATCGTCGACAAGCCCGAAAAGCTCATTCCCCTGCTCGATATCATCTCGGTGGGTATTTATGCGGCAACCGGCGCAGACAAGGCGCTGGTCTACGGCTTTGCGCCGGCGGTGTGCATCATGATGGGCTTTTTTACCGCGGTGGGCGGCGGCATGCTGCGAGATGGTTTTATGGGTGTGGTGCCGGGTATCTTCCAGCGCACCAACTTCTATGCCATCGCGGCCATCGCCGGATCGGCAAGCTATGTTTGCCTTGTCATGAGCGGCTTGGTCAGCAATGTCGTCGCACTGGTCGTTTGCGTCGTGGTGACCATGGGACTACGCTGGCTGTCGCTGCGCTTTGATATCAAAAGCCCCACCGAGGATGACATCGCACGCTTTTTGCACCGCAAAAAGTAGGTGGCGCGGGCTCATCCTTCGAAATGCAACCGAGAGGTTCTTTTAGAGCGCCCACGCGTTGGGTACCCTGTTAGGTGCATGTCGAGCATCTGACGAAGGATTCACTATGCCCTGTAATCAATTCCCGTCGACCCAGCGCCGTAAAGCGTGGGGCCGTATCACGATCTTATTCGCGCTCATCGCTCTAGCGATCACCGTGCTTCCCACGGCGTCGCTCGCCGGCACGGACACCGCAGGCAACGTACTTGCGACCGACAATGACGCCAATCCGTCCGGCGTCGAGGGCGACCTGTACTGGGCCGGTCAGGCCCTCAACTTGGATGATGTGTCCATCGACCGCGATATCATCGCCGCGAGCGATACCCTCTCAATTCGCGACTGCACGGTGGGCGGCGCCGTCCGTCTGGCGGCACGCACCATCGACATTGCCAAGACCACGGTTGATGGCAGTGTGACCGTTGCTGGCCAGCATGTCGTTCTCAATTCCGACAGCACCGCCAACTGTTTCTACGCGATAGGCGAGACGGTTGCCTTGCGAGGCTCCACCAAGTCGGCAGCGCTCGCGGGCGATACGGTAACCATCGACGGCACCGTCGATGGCGATGTCGAGGTTTGGGCCGACAAGCTCATCCTGGGCAAGAACGCCCACATCACCGGCACCGTGAACGCGCACGTCTCCGAGGACCCCGAGCGCGCCGCGGGAGCCGAGGTCGGCGCACTCAAGATCGACCGCACCGAGAACGAGGATACTTCCACCGTTAACGATGTCATCGGCGGTATCGTCGCCGCGGCACTCTCGACCTGCTTTGTCGCCCTGCTGCTCGAGCTCGTCTTTCCGCGTGCGACTGCCAGTGCCGCCGGTATGCTCCACCAGCGCCCCATGCCCCTGTGGGTGAGCGGTCTTCTGGGCACGATTGCTATCGTCCCCGCCGTCCTACTGCTGATTATCTCTATCGCCGGTCTGTCGCTTGCCGGAGCCCTCATGTGCGGTGTCATTGGCATCGCGCTGGTGTCGAATGCCTTTGCAGGGTGCGCGATTGCACGCATGGTCGGACACAGCCAGAACCGCTACGCCATGGCAGCCGTTGGTGGCGTAATCGCAGGCGCCCTCACGGGGCTTCCCCTCGTAGGCAGCTTCATCAGCGGCGTGGCCTTTGTCTTTATGCTCGGCTACATCATCCAAATCATCTGGCACAACGCCCACCTCAAGCCGCAGCAGCCGGCTAACACGCCAGAACTCCCCACCGCCTAGCAGCCGATCACCACAAAGGGGCCAGGCACCTTTGTGGTGGTGCAAAGGGGTCAGGTTACTTTGCACCAACAAACGAGGCGGGGCGCTCGGTCATATCGACCGGGTGCCCCGCTTTTCTTGGAGGGTTCTCTAGTAACTTTTACAAAACCAATGATCATCAGGTCGGTAGGCCTGCGCGTCACTCGCTACGGAGGCAGTTCGCCATTGAGCAGGGGGATAATTATTTTTCACGGCGACCTCCTCCCCGCTTGATGACGAGCGCGACAACAATAACCGCCACTCCGATGGCAGCCAAAACCGCCACTAGCACCAACGTTCTATCTCCCGTCGAGGGCATAAAGCCTCGACTTGCTTCTTTGCTTGGGGTGTTGAGCACCGACAGCTCAATCGAACCCGTCCCGGCATCGGCGGTATCAACCCGCAGAGGGCTTTCGGCCGACACGGTCACCTTGGGCTTCGCGACTGCAACCTGTTTAACGTCCAATCCCTCGGCCGTAACCGTCACCGTACGTTTGCCTTCAAAGGCGGTGTAGCCCTTGGGAGCCGCGACCTCCTCGACGGTGTAGACACCCGCGTCAACACCGCTCAATTCCACATGGCCATCCGCGCCCGTGGTGACGCACGCGTCGGTATCCGTCGACCACGAGCCGTCGGTCGTTAGGATGCGCCCGCGGTCATCGATGATGCGCAATTTGGCGCCCGCGAGCGGTTTATCGTCCGAGCTTGAGCGCTTGATGAGGCTGAGTCCCCAGGTGTAGGCGCACGCGTCATCGCTCGGCGTGCGGGTGAAGCCGGCGTCGCCGGACTGGTCGGCAAAGGGAGAGCGCGGGTAGCGCAGGTAGACCTCGTTGGGGTTGCCCTTCGCGATGCCGTGGTTGCATGCGCTGTTGAGCGGCGCATTGTACACGGCGACCACGCGGGCGCCCGCGGTGAAGGCGTCGGCCCCGCCGAGCGCGGCGATGAGGTCGCCGGTGCGCACGGTGAAGGTCTTACCGTCGACCGAGACCCTGCACTGGGCCGTGATGTCGGTCCAGCCCTTCGCGGGCTCGGTGCCGGCGCGCCCGTCCTTGCCGGCCGAGACGGCGTCGAAGCCGCCGTCCGCGCCCGCCGCCACGTACACGCGCATGCTCGAGGCGACCCTGGAGGCGTCGAGCCCCGCGCTCATAGTGTCGACGAACTGCACGCTGTAGGTGTCGTAGGCGGTGAGGCCCGCCGGGACCGTGGCCGAGAGGCGCCAGTACAGGTCGTCGCTCACGGTGGCATCGGCGGCCTTGCCCCAGGTTGCGGTGCCGTCCTCCAGCACGTGCTTGGCTACCTTGGGCGTCGCGGCCTTGGGCTTGACGGTGACGGCGCTGCCGCCGACCAGGGCCATGATCGGCGCGGTGCCGACCTCGTTCTGGGCGATGGCGTCGTCGTCGGCGACGATGAGCCAGTAACCGCTGGGAAGCTCGACCGCCGTGGCAGCGTTAAGGGTCACGGAAGGTGCGTCGGCATTGCAAGTCGCACGGGCAAGCTTTGCCGTCAGCGTGGTCGTCATATGCCCGTCGGTATTCATCCATTCGGCAGCCGCTTGCGCCGTCGATACCGAGCTATCAAGTCCCGCATCATGAAGCACGGGGAGAGCAGCTTGGCGAACGGCGTCATTTGCCCACGTTATGTCAGTTGCGACCTTTTGATCGGCATCGGCGTCGTCGATAACGGTCGCCGAAAAGAGCTGGTACGCGTCATACCGCATCGCGACTGTACCGTCCACCGTAACGGCTCCGGTGTCGGTAGCACGAGCCATCCCAGGAGCAATCGCGAAAGAGAATGCGGAAACGATGACTATCACCACGACGGCCAACATATGACGGAGTGGTTTACTCACGACGACCACCTCGATCCGTATCGCGATGACGACGAGCATGCATCCACGTCGCGGCAAAACACAGCATCGAAGCACCAGCCAGATACGTCATAGTCAAACCAGCCCCGCCCGCCTCGGGAAGCGTGGTCGAGTACTTGTTGGTGAAGGTCGGCGGATCCTGAGAGCCATCACCATAGGTAACTACGGCGTTGAGCTGGTCCGTGCCATTAGTTACCGTAACCGTGACGTTGCGCGGGGTCGTGTCATAGGTGATGTGGTCTTTAACATGGCCGACAGCACCCTCAGGCTCGACCTCGGAGATGGTGTAAGTGTAGGTATCGGCCTTGTTGTAGTCGACGTTAAAGGACACATTGCCCTCGGCGTCATTGGTCACCGTCTGGAGCACCTTGCCCTCGGCATCCTTGAGCTCGAACGAGAATTGTCCTTTCTTGAAGGTTCCGCCTGCAAGCACTTTCCTAGCCCGGATTGTTGCGGATCCCTTTAGACGATTGTCATAGACCCAAATCTCGTCCTTTTTGTCATCGCCTATGATCTCCGCGCCGCCGGCGATGGTCTTCGCCTTAGCTAGCGCAGTTTGATAATCCTCGTAGCTCGCGTTGCCCTTGAGCATGATCCACATAGGCTTGGCCTTGGCGTAGCCAACAGGCGCCCTGGTCTCCTCAAGCTGGTAGAGCACGCAGCTGTTCATCGCCTTGCTTTCTCTGCCAAACGAGATCTTGCCGCTGACGTCGGTGTTGGCGGTTTCAAACTCGGCCCTTGCCCCCTCGATACCTTTCGTTGCAACCTCATCCATCTTCACGCTATAGAGCGTAAACCTAGCATCCTTGAGCGTCGCACCGACTTGTTGGGCGTCATACTTGGTCATCGTGATGCCGTAGCCGTTGCCACCTGCGCTGGCAGACGCATTTTTAATTTCCCATGTCTGCTTATCGGTCGCGGAGCCTTCCGTCACCCCCGTAAGCTTGGCGATATTGGAAAGAGGGACCTTATCGCCAGCGGTTCCGTTCGGGATGACCGCATACTCCACCTTAAGATATTTCCTATCGGGCACGCTAAGCGTCAGCTTCGTACGCGAGGCAGATTCATCCTTGACTTGCTCCATCTTCGACGAATAGTCCTTATCAGTCAGCGGTGACCAGGCACCATTCACCCACTCATAGACCTTAAGCATCGACGGGACCAGCGCGCACTTGGCATCCATGGTGTCGACCAGCTCGAGGACATCAGTGCCACTCTTAAGATCGACAGCTGACTCGTTGACCAGAATGGTGTACTTGATGCGATTGCTATTGTCGACCTGTTCGCCGGTCTTCTTGATGACGTTGTTCTTAATGGTGACAGTACCGCTGCCAGAGTCAAATTTCTTGCTTCCCGACTCAGCGCTGGCAGAATTGGTGAACTTCACCTCGTTCGCGGAGGTGTCGAGCTCACCACGCTTGACCGCCGTCTGATACGTAAGCTTGGCGTAACCAGCATACTGGCCAAGCTCTGTTGTGGGGATGGAGAAGGTGACGGCATTCGTCGAAGTGTCGGACTTCACCTGATCGCCTGTAAGATCCTTGCCGTTCGGAAAACCTTGCGGGAGCGTAGTTATTTCATCGCCACGTCCGTAATTGTTCGACACCGGAGGCGTGTGTGGGTTCTGATACAGCAGGTATTTGGCAGAACCAGGCACATAGCTCATGCCAGCGGGAAGGGTATCGACGATATTAAGCGGATTGCCGTTGAGCTTGGTCGCGCCGTAATAGTCCTCACCAACCGTAGAGGCGCGGTTCGCATAGACCGTCCAGTTGATAACCCAAGCGCCCTTTTCTTTCGAGTCGTCGATCTTTCCCCAGTCAAAGCTCTCATCCCATTTGGCGACAGCTTCCGAGGCGGCCTTTTCCACCGCGGGGCTAGGCGCCTCGTTGTCGACGACATAGGTGACTACATCGGTAAGGGAAGATTTCCAGTTTTGCACTCCAACAGCAGCGAAATTCGAATACCAACCCGGCAGAGCATCGGTCTTCGTTTTATAGGTAATCTCCGCATACCGCGACCGCTCAAGCGCGCTCTTAACTTTATCTTTGTTGGTATATATAGAGAGGTTGATGTTCTTTTTGCGGCCAACCGAAGAGGTATCGTACTTATACCAGAAATCCCAGTCTTGACCCCTTTCCAGCTTCTCATCTCCGATTATGATGGAGTAGCTTTCGGGAACAGGTCCGAGCGTCTGACTCAAAGCGCTCTGAAATGTGTCGTACACGGTAACGCTTTCCGGGTTGTACGCATTCACAATTGAGCGCAGGTCAACGACGAGTTTCCAGGTGGCCGTGCCGTCCGTAGCGGCAGTGCTCCAGTCCTCAAGGGTCTTGACCACAAAGGAGTTACCGACGAGTTGCGGCGTAAACGTATTACCGCTGTTGCCTGATACGCGGCCCTCGTGCTCAATCTTCGCCTCATTACTCACCGTTTCGTATGAATTCGTGTCCTTCATCTTGGTGTGATATTCGATGCGATAAGTGGCGTACTTGTCGGCAAGGTTGGCCTGAAACTGGTAGCTAAAGGAGTTCTTCAACGGGTCGATCACGCCGGTATCAAAAACCGAACTAGAATCGCCTTTATATACCGTGTAGCTCCCCTCATACATTTGCTTATCGTCCAACTTATCGGTGAACACATAACCGCTCATATCGGCCTTGAGCTCGCCTTGGTTGAGCTTGACCGTCCACTTAATGTCAGACGGGTTGCCTGAGCCTTTGGACTTGTTGATCATGTCATAGCGAAATTCATTAGGCCAGGCCTCAGCCTTATGCTCGCCATCGCCGTTTGCGCCAGCCCAGTCCCAAGTTACCGTATTTTTGGAAGCCTCCTGGGCGCTGATGAACTCCTTGTCTTTTGTGGAGATGTCGCTCTTCAGCTTGGTTTCATAGGTAATCGTATGGACACCCCGGGGGAGGCTGCCCAAGTTCTCGATGGTCGCGGTCTGGTCTTCGATTTTTAGCTGCGACCCAATCGTCTTGTTATCAAGCTTGAAGCTGCCTTCCACGAAGCTGAAGTTCTCGCCCAGCGTATCGGTGATCTTAACGTCCGTGGCATACGACTCGACAGTGAGTTTAACGGTCCAGGTCACCTTGGCCACACCGTCTGAACCCTGAGAGTAAACCCCCGTCTTCTCTCCCGTCACCTTGCCGTCCTTGGTGGGAATATCGATCGATCCCTTGCCAGGAAACTCGACAGACACGTTGCTGCCGGATCCGGTGTCCTTATTTGAAAGATGAAACGAGAAGTTTGCCGCAACATGGATGTCCGCAGGGTTATTCGCAAGCCACGCCTTGTCAAACGTAAAGAAGACCTTATTGTCCTTGATCTTCCACGTGCCAGCCCTGGCAGAGGTAGCCTCCGGACCTTCCATAAGGTCGCCACCGTCGTTATCGTCAACGGCGATGGTATCGGGAAACTTATAGACGGCGACGTTACTGCCAGTCGACGGCGCCTTACCAGTCCTGAAATACGCTGAGAAAGCTCCATAGAGCTTCGAAGTAGACGTTACGGCACCATTGAGCTCCTGAGTACGATACTCATCGGTATACAGCTTGACATCAACCGTCGCCGTATTCTCATCAATCACAATCGGCGTTGGTGTGCTCACATCCTCGGCGCGCACGGGGGCTGCGCCGTGAAACACTGCGGCGGTGAGGCTAATTAGAATGAAGGTCAGGGCCGCCATACCCAGCGACCGTGAGCGGTGTGCGTCCATAGTTGTCCCCTAATTCCTACAACACAGTGTGGAATACGGCGAATCGTCGGATCGAACACAAGCCCCAACATCAACGAGAACCTACCTAGCGCATTGCAAGAACCAATTGGGGAGCACCTTCTAAGACGGTCCGTCTATGCCACAATGCATAAAATATAATATAGATACCAATCATGTAAACCGCAGGTCAAGAGGTCTTTTAATTTAATACCAGTTGATATTTACCTGTTAACAGTCTTGTATCATACCGGCTATATTTAGTGGAATTATGTATATGTTTAAACAACTTAACTTTGGCCAGAAAGCCGATCGGAGGGGATAGCCGCCCCCGTTGTGATGCAACCAAACCTGCCCCCTGCACCAAAAAGGGCGCCGACCATTGCGGTCGACGCCCTTTCTTATTGGCGGTTATAAGCCCCAGCGCTTATTTGTTGACCTGGCCGGCGCGGACGGCAGCCTTCTTGCGGTCGGTGGCGTTGAGCAAACGCTTGCGCAGGCGGATGTTCTTGGGAGTAATCTCGACCAGCTCGTCGTCGGCGATGTACTCCAGCGCCTCCTCCAGCGAGAAGGTGCGGGGCGGCACCAGCTGGACGGAGATATCGGAGGTCGAGGAACGCTGGTTGCCCAGGTTCTTGGTACGGGCGATGTTGACGACCATGTCGCCGGCCTTGCTGCGCTCGCCCACGATCATGCCCTCGTAGCACTCGGTGCCCGGCTCAACAAACAGCTGGCCGCGCTCCTGCAGCGTACCCAGAGCGTAGGCAACGGCCTTCTCGGTGGTCATGGAGATCATGGCGCCGTTCTGACGGTTGCCGATCTCGCCGGCGTAAGGACCATACTCCAGGAAGGTGTGGTAGAACACGCCCTCGCCGTGGGTGACGTTCATGATGCGGTTCTTAAGACCCATGATGCCGCGCGTCGGGATTTTGAACTCGAGGTGCGTCACGATGCCCGAGGTGTCCATGCTCGTCATGATGCCGCCGGAGGTACCGAAGACCTCAACGACCTTGCCCGAGTACTCTTCCGGGCACTCGACGACGGCCTGCTCGACAGGCTCCATCTTGTTGCCGTTCTCGTCCTTCTTAAACAGAACGCGGGGACGACCGACCTGGAACTCAAAGCCCTCGCGGCGCATGGACTCCATCAAGACGGACAGGTGCAGAATGCCGCGGCCAGAGACCTCGACGCCGCTCTTGTCCTCGAGCTCCTCGATCTTCATGGTCACGTTGTTCTCGGCCTCGTTGAACAGGCGCTCCTTGAGCTGACGGGCGCCCACGATGTCGCCGTCGCGGCCGACAAGCGGGGAGGTCGAAGCCTCAAAGACGATGGACAGGGTCGGCGGGTCGATCTCGATGGGCTCGAGCTCGACGGGGTTCTCGGGATCGGTGTAGACATCGCCGATATCGGTGCGGTCGATGCCCACGACGGCAGCGATGTCGCCGGCGCCGACTTCCTGGCACTCGGTACGGCCCAGGTAGTCGAAGGTAAAGAGCTGCTTGACGGTAGCGGTGGCGCTGGAGCCGTCGTTCTTGACAACCAGGATCTGGTCGCCCTGGTGGATGGTGCCGGAGTACACGCGACCGATGCCGATGCGGCCAACGAAGTTGGAGTGGTCGATGGTCACGCACTGCATGGCCAGCGGGGCGTTCTCGTCAACCTCGGGCGCGGGCATATCGTCGATGATCATGTCGAGCAGCGGGTACATGTCCATATTGCCGTCGTTGGGGTCAAGGCGAGCAAAGCCATTCATGGCGCTGGCATAGACCACGTGCTCCATGGCGAACTCAAGCTGGTCGTCGGTGGCGCCCAAGTCGGCCATGAGGTCCAGGCAGTCGTTGTAGGCCTTCTCGGGGTTAGCACCCGGACGGTCGATCTTGTTGATGACGATCATGATCTTAAGGCCGGTGTCGATAGCGTGACGCAGCACGAAGCGGGTCTGGGGCATGGGGCCTTCAAAAGCGTCGACCAGCAGCAGGGCGCCGTCGGCCATACGCAGCACGCGCTCGACCTCGCCGCCGAAGTCGGCGTGGCCCGGGGTGTCGATGACGTTGATCTTGACGTCCTTGTACTCGATAGAGATATTCTTGGCGAGAATCGTAATGCCGCGCTCGCGCTCCTGGTCGTTGGAATCCAGGACGCGGTCCTCGACCTGCTGGTTGGCACGGAAGGCGTCCGTGGCACGCAGGAGCTTGTCGACCATCGTCGTCTTGCCGTGGTCGACGTGAGCGATGATGGCGATGTTCCTCAGATTGTCTACGCGCATGTAGTTCCCCTATCTTCTATCTATATACAACCGGCACGCGTATGCGGCCCGCCCAGCGATACAACGCTCAGCGGGAATATTGAGCCTTTTACCGAAAACTCGTTTATTTTAGCGATTTTAGATGAGAGGGGTTTCCTCACCTGCAGGTTCAGGGTCGCTCCACATAAAACCATCGCCGGCGCCCATGCCCTCATACAGCACATATGCCGAAAAACCGCTCTCGAGCGTAGTCTCAAAGAAGCTCACGAGCAGAGCATCGTGATAGCCGCCGTCAATCTCGACGCAGCCGGTGTAGCCGATGGCATAGCGAGCGATACGGCCCAGGCCCTCGTCCTTAAGACCCATCTTGTGCTCGGAGATAAAGTTGGTGGCCGCCTCGAGGCACGCCTCTTCGCCGTCCTCATCGAGCGCCGCCAGATAACGGTTGGAAGCGGCGTCCTCAATTGCCACGACCACGCCAGGGTTTTCACCGGCGGCAAGGTCGTCCAAGAACGCGCCGATCAGATCGCACACCATGGCGTCGAGCTCGGCGGAGACGTTACCGGCGTCCTGCATATCCTGTGCCATCTTTAGACCTTCCCATCGAGTCTGGCGTCGTTACAGTTCTTGTGCCTCAGCAGCGATCTTAGCGGCAGCGTCGCGGGCGCGCATCATATCCATCGCGCGCTTGTCGAATACCTTGATCTGACTGGTCAGCATTACCGCATCGACCACGCCCCAGATCACCAGGCCCGTAGAGATCGAAAACCCAAGCGCACCAACTGTACCACGAAGGCGCGAGCAGATTGCCGCAACAAGGGCGGAGATGACAACCATCTTGATAAACGAGCCGCGGCGTTCGCGAAGCGTGCGGGCCTGCGTCACATAGGCAATGCGAGCCGCCTCGGATGCCTCCGAGCGCATCTGGGCCTCGCGGGCGATTGCAGCCGCTTCAGCCGACATCCCGCCGGCCATCAGCGAACGCTCCGCAACCTGGACGCCCCGCATTTAGAAGTCATCGGGGGAGAGCGTATGGACGAACTCGTCGAACTTCTCGAACTCCTGCTCGTCGTCGACTTCCTCGGCGTGGGTAGAAACAGTGCCCAGGCGATTCATGATGTCGTCCTCCACAAACATGGGGGCATTGCTGCGCACGGCAAGGGCAATGGCATCACTGGGACGGGCGTCGATCTTGCGCTCGTCACCATCGGCCAGTACGACGATCGTCGCGTAGAACACCGGCGGCTCGGCGCGAACGATCTCGATGCGCTCGAGCTTGGCGCCCAGGGCGCCAACAGTATCGAGCAACAGGTCATGGGTAATCGGGCGCTCGGCGCGGCCGCTATCGATGCCACGGCTAATGGCAGCAGCTTCAAACGAACCAGTCTGAATGGAAAGGGAGCGCAGCGGCGCGGGCGAGTCCGATTTGCTGCTGCGCTCACGAAGCACGATAAGCGATGGCACGGGACCGGCGGCCATGACGATGGTCTCTATGTCGACACGAACCATGGAACACCTCCGGTACGTAGCGGTTAACACGCGGCAGCTCCGCCGCATTGAATAGCTATACTACCCAAACTTTCGCACAGCACACAAAACCAAAATGAGATTTATCGCAGACAAGAAAAAAGCCCCGAGGCAACGCCCCAGGGCTCTTCACAGTTTTGATGGTGGACCTGACAAGATTCGAACTTGTGACCTCCCGGTTATCAGCCGGACGCTCTAACCAACTGAGCTACAGGTCCATCGCGCAAGGGATATATTAGACGAGTCGTTACGCGCACGTCAACAACTTTTTTGAAAATCTTTGGGAGGGGTTCGCCCCGGCCGCATGGCGGCACATGAAGTCGCCTGCTCGGACAGTCCTGGCTCGCACGGAGAGCACATTAAGTGCTCTCCGGCTCGTGCGGAACTCACGATCGACTTCATGTG
>CAJMBB010000013.1 GCA_905211615.1 uncultured Collinsella sp.
TTCTCCGCGGCGGGGTTGTCTAAGGTTCTTGTTGAAGCTCGGCCATTGGCTCAAATGGAAACGGGGGACGCATCCGCATCCCCCCGTTTTTGTTGCGGTTAGTCTAGGTCAATAAACTTGGTGCTTATGATCTTGCCGTCTTTGACGAGCATTCTGGCCATGGTGGGGCCTCGGGTGCCTCTGGGGTAGCTGGCGCTGCCCGGGTTGAGGACTAAGCAACGGCCCACTTGGGCTTCTTTGGTTACGTGGGTGTGGCCGTTGATGGCTACGTCTACGGATCCCACCGGAAGGTCTTCGCGGTAGTGGGCTACGGCGAATTTGAGGCCTTCGTAGGTAAAGAGCGCAAGACGGTCTACATCGGGACCGTAGTCGCGGTAGTAATCGTTGTTGCCCAGTACGGCCCTCACGGGGGCGATGGTGCATAGGTGCTCGTAGTCCATCTCTGACGTGAGGTCGCCGGCGTGGATGATCAGGTCTGCGCCCTCAAGCTCATCCAAGAGCGCAGGCGATAAATAGCCGTGGGTGTCCGAGATGATGTCGATACGCTTGGCGCTTGCACTGTTCATGGGATCCCTTCCGCAAAAAACGATTCGGCAGATACATACAAAAAAGGCCCCACGGCTCCGCAGACGATGGGTCTACAGGGCTGCGGGGCCAGCGTGCTAGAGACTCAGGGCCTTCTTGAGCGGCACGACGCGGCGGCGAGAAACCGGCACGCGTTCGTCGACGCCCGTAATGCCCAGCTGGATGGCGCCCGAGGGCACCGTCTCGACGTCCGTGACGCACGCTAGGTTGACGATATAGCGGCGGTGAACACGGAAGAAGCCAAAGTCGCAGAGCTTGGCCTCAAACTGCGCCAGCGAGGTCGTCGACAAAAAGCGATCATCGACGGTATAGATGCAGGAGTAATCGTCCTTTGCCATGATAAAGCGGATGTCATCCACGGGAATGAGCACCTTGCGGCCGCCCTTTTCCACCGGGATACGCTCGATGGTCACTTTGCTGTCCGTAACCGGCTTGGCGCGTTGCATGACCTTCTCGATCGCGCGATCCAAGCGAGCTTCCTCGACAGGCTTCATCAGATAATCGACGGCATCGACGTCGAATGCCTCGACCGCATGGTCGCTATACGCAGTCACAAACACGATCGCCGGCGGATTTTTGAGCTTATGCAGCGCCTCGGCAAGTTGCAGGCCCGAGGCACCGGGCATCGAGATATCGAGAAACACGACATCCACGCGACTTTCCATAAGCATCTCGATGGCGGAGCGGACGCTCGACGCCTCCGTGATCGTGCCGATCTTGCCCGTTTGCTCGAGCAGGAAGCGAAGCTCCGAGCGAGCCGGCGCCTCATCATCCACAATCATCGCACGCAGCATAGGGATAAAACCTTTCGTCAACTAACTACGCCGGGCATCCGTCGCATGACGTTGAGCCCGTAGCCTTTTATTTTACTCTTGAATGTCAAAGATGCTCTCTGACAAATCAAGATGAAGGAGCACTTTGGTGCCCTTGCCCGGCGCCGATTCGACACGCGTATAGGAGCGCGGCCCATAAAAGCGATGGATGCGCTCCGAAATATTGTGCATGGCCACACCGGCGCCGCCACCCTGGGGAGAGCTGGCGTCGGGACGGGCAGAGCGCTCGTCAAACAGTCTGGCGGCGGTACCCTCATCCATGCCCACGCCATTATCGGCCACGGCAATCAAGATTGCATCCTCGCCGTCTTGGTGAACGGTCACGTCGATCCTCAGGGCGTCGTCATCGCCCATACCATGACGTACGGCGTTCTCGACAATCGGCTGGATCACGAACGCCGGCACCAGCGTATCTTCCACGTCCTCGGACACATCGAACGTCGCAAGCACGCGGTCCTCGCCAAAGCGGGCCTTCTCAAAGGTAAGGTAGCGCTTGGTCTGTGCGACCTCGCGCGAGACCGGAATAAGCGATCCCGAGTTGTCGAGCGTGGCACGATAGAACGATGAGAACTCACGAAGCAGTTCGCGGGCCCGCAACGGGTCGGTGCGCGTAAACGATGCAATGGTGTTCAGCGTGTTGAACAGGAAGTGCGGGTTAATCTGCGCCTGCAGCGCACGCACCTCAGCGCGCGCCGTGAGTTCCTTTTGCACCTCGAGCTCGTGGATGGCGAGCTGCGTGGACAAGATCTCGGCAAAGCCCGAGGCAAGCGCGTACTGGGTACGGTCGACGGCGCGCGGGGTCTTGTAGTAGAACTTGAGCGTGCCGACGGTACGATCGCCCACCTTGATGGGAGCGATAATGCCGGCGGGGACTTGGTTGTGCGAGCCGTCCGAGCCCACGACATCCACCATACGGTTGAACGACTGCACGATGCCATGTTCGATAACGTAGCGCGTGGCAAGCGTGTGGATGGGAGTATCGGGCAGCAGTTTTTCCTCAAACTCGCCCGCGCAGGCAAGCACGTTGTCCTCGTCGGTGATGGCCACCGTCATGGCGCGCGTCTCGGGCAAAATGCGCCGGCACACCAAACGCGCCGATTCCTGCGTCAGACCGCCCTTAATGTCCTCGAGCATGGCCGAGGCCACCGAGAGCGTCTCCTCGGTGTACTGGGAGCGCACCGAATCGGGATTGAGCGTCAAAAAGATAAAGATGCACAGAAAGATGCACAGCAGCGCGCAGGCAATCACCGTGGCGATCGGCTCGATACCGGTCACCAAGGCAAAAATAAAGTACACCAGCACGCAAATGGCGCAGGCAACGGCAATGATGCGAAAGATTGATATTGAACTATCGCGCTGGGCGCGGCGGTCGATCATTCGGCCCCCTCCAGGATACTGATCAGTTGTGCGTCACGCCAAAGCCCGTCCATGATCTTGGGCCAAAAGCTCTGGAAACGCAGATAGCTTGCAGCGTTTTGGCGCGCATAGGCCTTTGCCTCGTCGATACCATGGCGCCAGATGCGCAGGTAGCCCTCATGCTCGCGGGTAAACACGCTGCGGACCATAGCGGTCTTGCGCACGCGGTCGTCGAGCTCGCGCGAAATCCACGGGCCCGGGTAGGGCATGAGCGATGCCGCCGTAACGGGGATGAGCTCCTTTTGATGCGCGGCGAACGTCAACTTGGCCCGTTCGTAGTACCAACGGTATACATCCTGCATAAAGCGCGGTGAGCGCTTCTCGGACTCGGGCGGCAGGTGACGAACGGCCCACTCGTTGTCAAACCACACGTCATAGCCAAACATGCGCATGTTAAAGAGGTAATCCAGATCCTCGCCACGGGTGATAAACGGATCAAAGGCCACACGCGTAAAGGCGCGGGCGTGCAGGGCCATCAGGCCGCCGCACACGTAGTTGGAGCGCGAGATGCGGGTGCCCGAGAGCGCCTTTTTCATCCAACGGTTGAACTCGATGCGCTTGGTCCACCAACGATGGCAGATGCCCACCTTGTCCGTGGGCGCCAGCGGGGATCCGTCGCGATCGTAAAAGTAACCGCTCTTGACCAAAATCGGCAGGCCCTGACGCGTCTGCTGGCCCAGCGCATAGGTCGCGCGCTTCATAAAGTCGGCGTCGATGACAGTCTCATCGTCATCCAAAAAGATAACCGCGTCATGCCCCAGCACAGCGGCACAGGCTAGCCCCATGTTGCGGATGGCGCCGTAGCCTCGCAGACTCACGCACTCGCCCGAACCCTTGGGTGCGATCTGAGCAACCCGGTCTGCGATGCGCGAGGCCTGGGTGTTGGTAACAACGGTGACCTTGAGCGTGGGATGCGCGTCGACAATCTCGTGCACGCGCAGCGACACATCGGCTGTGGCAGAAACGGGACAGACCACCAAAAGGATGATGCGCGGGATGTCACGTACCTGCTCAAGCGAGACCAGGCAGCGGTCGAGTTCGGGATTGTCGGCGTTGAGTCGTGTCGAATGGTCATAGGTGCCAGGGGCGTTTGCGCGAGCGTCATCGCCCGCCCAATACGTTGGAATCACGACCGTGGCGTTCATGCCTTACCCTCCCTGCAACACAAAAACGGGACGCCGCCAAACACAGGCGACGCCCCGCGACCTAGCTGACTCCATCATACCCACTTGGGCTAATCATTGTTCGAAAGTCAGAATGTTTATTGCGGATAACCCCAAAAGAGTATCGCGGCGGACGCAATTACCGGCAAGTTCCTATGCGGCCTGCTCTGCCGTCTGAGACATGCAGGACAGACGGACCAGCAGCACAAAGCCCACCACCAGCAGCACGCCGATAGACAGGACGCCCAGCGAGGGGTTGCCGGTCAGCGAGGTGACGACCGACACCAAGAAGGTGCCCATGACACTTGCATAGCGGCCAAAGATATCAAAGAAGCCGTAGTACTCGTTGGACTTTTCCTTGGGAATAATGCGGCCGAAGTAGCTACGGCTGAGCGCCTGCACACCGCCCTGGAACAGGCCGACCATAATGGCAAGCACCCAGAATTCAAAGGCGGTCTTGAGGAAGAACGCGGCAAAGAGCACGATGCCCATATAGGCGGCGACGGCCACCAAGATCATATTGAGTGTGCCCACGCGACCGGCAAGCTTGCCGTAGATGATGGCGGACGGAAAGGCCACAAACTGCGTAACGAGCAGAGCCAGCACCAGTTGGGTCGAGTCGATGCCCAAAGCCGATCCATAGCTGGTTGCCATGGAAATGACCGTGTGCACACCGTCGATGTAGAAGAAGAACGCGATCATGTAGACCAGCACGGTCTTGTTGTGGGCAATCTCGCGCATGGTGTGTCCGACCTCGGAGAACACGCCGCCCACGATGTGGCCGATGGTGTCCTCGGGACCACGCTCGCGACCGTACTTTTGCTTATAGGTGCGAATGAGCGGCAGGGTAAAGATGAGCCACCAGGCACCAGTGATGACAAACGACAGACGCGTTGCCAGCATGGTGGGGACACCAAGAGCGGGACCACCCATGATAAGCGCCAGGCAGATGATGAACGGCACGGTGGAACCGATGTAGCCCCAGGCATAGCCCGAGCTGGACACGACGTCCATGCGCTCGTCGGTGGTAATGTCGGGCAGCATGGCGTCGTAGAACGTCATAGAAGAGTTGAGGCCGATGGTGCACAGCACGTACACAGTCAAAAATGCCATGGCGGACATTGGGATAGCCTGCGCCAGGCAAAGAACCAGGCCCGTGAGGAAGAAGCCCAAGAAGAACTTGATCTTGTTGCCGGCGTAATCGGCAAGCGCGCCCAGAATGGGCATGAGCATGGCAATGACCAGCGAGGCAATCGTCTGCGCGTTGCCCCAAGCGACCACCAGGTCTGCCGAGGAAGCGCCGGTATTGATGGCGTTAAAGTAGATGGGCACCACCGAGGTATTGAGCAGCACGAGGGCCGAGTTTCCCACATCGTACATGACCCAGTTACGCTCGAGCTTGGTGTATTTCATGGACAGGGACCCTTCGTATTCGCCCGATATGCAGCTAGTTCATCGTACCCCAATTGCACGGAGGCGCCGGTAAGGATTCGGCAAAGAGACAGGAGCGGACCCTACTCCTCGCGGTCGAACTCCTCGTCGGTGCCGAGCACGCGGCCGCTGTAGTTGACGTGACCGGTCACGGCCTCCATGTCACCGGTCTCGATAAAACGCGCGACCGTGCACTCGTAATCGACCAGCGCGCGATCAAAGACCTCGGGGAAACTCTCGTTCGAGACCTCATCGGTAAAGGGATTCTTCCATGTCAGATGGCCCAGGTTACCGGTGCGCTCGGGCAGCTCCGTCGTCACGCGATGGGCAAGGCCGTCGAGCAGCGAGTAGTCGTGCACCAACCCCTCAACCAGCGAGATCGCGCGCGTCTTTACGGAGTCGGCCGGCTCAATCGCACGGTAAAGTCGCTGCATATTGGCAACGGCAGCACCGTACTCCCCCGCCGGAATGTCAATGCCGTACACGCGTCCGGCAACATAGCTCATCAGCACGCCGGCCACGCGACTGATGCGATCGGTGGTGACGATCTCGCCCGCCGGCGGGTAATCGTCGACCGTAGCGCCATCGCGCTTAAGCTGCAGCATCAGTACATCCAGGTCGCTCTCGATCACGGCATGGACCTGACTGCTCGAATCCTCAAGCTCTGAATCGGACTCCACGATGCCAAACTGCTGCTCATAGACAAAGGGGTGGGCGTTGCGGTCGAGCACGTAATGAGACAGCAGACCCAGCGCAAAGGCGCGACCCAAGCTGGCGTCGCGCGGCAGCAGATGCGACACGCCGTCGCGCAGGCACGCGAACTGGCGAGACATGCGCGAGCGATGCATGACCTGCGCCAGCAGCGTACAGTCGGAAACACGCGGTGTCAGAATGTGGAAGAAAAACGGGTCGGGGCCCTGGTTGCCCAGGATAAAGGCAATACGCTCCTCGTCGGACGTGATAACGCCCTGCGGAAGACGGTCGATGCTTTCCTCGCCAAACAGATGATGCGTAATGAGCGCAGGCATAATGATCCTTTCGATTTCATTCGATGCCACCCATTATGCCCACCGCGCGCCCGTGCCAAACCTGCGGCGGTAAACGGTGGCGTGCGGACCGCTTACGCAAGCCCCAGGTGCGTCTTAACCTCGGCGGCGCGACGGCGGGACACGGGCACCGTCGAGGTCACGCGATCGAGCCTGAGCTCCATCAGGCCCGTGGAGCCGATCTCGACATTGTGCACGTCTTCCAAATTGACCAGATAACTGCGGTGGACACGGATAAAGCCCTCGGAGGCCAGGCGCCGCTCGAGCGAGGAAATCGACTCATTGATCAGGTATGTTCCCTCGGCGCAGACGGCGTTGCAAAAATCGGCGCGTGCCTCAAAGTAGCAGACATCCGCCACGGGAATGAACACCTTTTTACCCCCACGATCCACCGTCAGGCGAAGGGGCTGGCGCGGGGTATGGACAGCGCGGCGAACACCCAGGGCGGTTTCGATCTTGTCGAGCGCCTTCGACAGGCGCGCGTCCTCGACCGGCTTGACGATGTAATCGACGGCATCGAGGTTATAGGCATCGGCCGCATACTCGGCAAATGCCGTCACAAACACCACGACCGGCGGCGTCTTTAGGTTCTGCAGCGTCTCGGCAAGCTCGATTCCCGAGCGACCGGGCATCGTGATATCCAAAAACAAGACGTCGGGCTTGTTCGACAGGATCGATTCCACAGCCTCGGTGACATTGCCCGCCTCGGCAATCTGGCCCACACGCGCATCCTTTTCCAACAGATAACGTAGCTCAGCCCTAATAGGGGGCTCGTCATCAACCACCAAGATGTTCCATCCCTCGGACATATGCGCTTCCCCTCTTTTTTTCTCTCAATCCAACCGCGCGCTACACCTTCATCGGCGCCGGCTCATGCGGCTCGCCGTTCAGCTCGACGATGACCTGTGTTCCCACGCCTTCCTGGGACTTCACGCGCATGCCAGAATCTTCTCCGTAAAAGAAATGGATGCGCTGAAGCACGTTGAAGAGCGCCAGGCCGCAACCTCGCTTGATGGATCCGTCGGCGGTAATGCTCTCGGGCTCCTCTCGGCGATGCTGCTCAAACAGATGCGCGCAGACTTCTTCGCTCATACCGATGCCGTCATCTTCGACGATGATCTCCAAGCCGTCATCGGTCTCAAAAGCCCTAACACGAATAGAAAGCGGCTCGGTCTCGCGCTGCGCATGCTTGATGCAGTTTTCGAGCAACGGCTGCAAGATAAACGGCGGCACCATGCAATCGCGCACCTCAAAGTCGATATCGACCGAGACGCGCAGACGGCCGTCGCCATACCGGGCCTGCATAAGATTGATATAACGGGTGCCCTGTTCCACCTCATGCTCGAGCGTGGTGAGCGTATCGGAGTCAGAAAGCGTCTGACGATAGTAATTGGAAAAATCGATGAGCAGCGATCGCGCCTTGTCGGGCTCGGTTCGAACGAGCGACACGATCGTGCTAATGGTGTTGAACAGAAAATGCGGGTCGACCTGCGACTGCAGGGCCCGAAGCTCCACGCGGGCTGTGAGCTCGTCCTGGCGCTCGAGCTCAAAGCTGGCGAGCTGCGTGGAGACGAGATCGGCAAAACCCGAGGCCAACGCCGTCTGGCGCATATCGATGCTGCTCAGGCGGGGATAGTACAGCTCGAGCGTACCCACGCAATGCCCGCGCACGGTAAGCGGCGCGACAATGCCGGCGCGCAGGCGGGGAAAATAGCCGCCCGTCTCATTGGAGGCGTCGCGCGAAAATACACTCTGCTCGCCGGACTCGATCACGTTGAGCGTGGTCTTGAGCACAACCGGGGTGCCGGCAGGGCACTTTGCCGAGTCCTCGCCCCAGCTTGCCAACACCTGTTTGCCATCGGTAAAGCAGATGGCAGAGGCGATGGTCTCGGACAGGATAATTTTAGAGGCGCCCAGGGCCGCTTCGGGCGTAAGGCCGCGCGACGTGTAGGCGAATATTTTTGATGCGATGGCGAGCGTACGGTCGGTTGCGCTCGATGTGAGGTCGTCGGGGACCACAAAGACATACGAGAAAAAGAAGCACAGCATGACCAGGCCGGCAATAACGACAACGCCCGGAACGGGATTGGGATTATCGGTTAAATCCCAGATAAGCAGCAGGATAAGCGCCGGAACGACAATACCGAGCAGGATGGCCTGAACCACATGCTGGGCCGTACGAAAGACCTTGGTAGAGTTGTAGCTCTTGCCCAGAATCAGCCTGTTTAAATCCACCGTCATCCCCTCTTGTCCTTAGCACCCATAGCAATAAAGAGGGCCGCAAGCGACCCTCTCCATTGCATTATGCAATCAAAAACTGTGTTTTACATCCAGCCATCGACAAACGGTATCTTAGGCGCTGTATTTGTTGGCCTCGCCAAAGGTGCCAGCCTCGACGATCCAGCCGTCCTTCATGATGACGTCCATGTTGTCGGTGTTGAGCACGTGGATGTCGGCGGCGACGTCACCGTTGACAACCAGCAGGTCGGCGCACTTGCCGGCCTCGATGGAACCGGTCTCGTCCTCGATGTGGCACATCTTGGCACCGTTGAGGGTGGCGCAGGTGATGGTCTCGACCGGAGTGAAGCCGATCTTGTCGACGAACTCGTACATCTCCTCGATGGAGCAGGTGCCGTACGGGGTGACGAAGGAGAAGGAGTCGGAGCCGATCGTCATGACGACGCCGCGCTTCTTGGCCTCGCGCAGGCAGTCGTAGTTGCGCTGCAGCTCCTTCTCGACCAGGGTGCCCTCGTACTTGTCGTGCAGCTCGGGGACGTAGACGGGCGGATAGGTGGCGTACCAGGTGGGCAGGAAGGCGATCGTCGGGGTGAAGAAGGTGCCCTGCTCGGCCATGAGGTCCATGGTGCGCTCATCGATATCGAAGCCGTGAATCAGCTGCTCGCAGCCAAAGCGAACGGAGTCGTAGGCGGCGGCGTGGTTGTTGTAGCAGTGACTCCACACGGGGATGCCGACCATCTTTGCCTCTTCGACCACGGCCTGGATCTCCTCGGAGCAATAGTGCTGGTCGCGACCGGAATCCCAACGCCAGATGCCGCCACCGGTAGCCCAGATCTTTATGGCATCGGGGTTCTCGCGCAGGCGACGACGGACGGCCTTGCGCAGATCCCAAGGACCATCGACCTGGTCGCCCCAGGGATGGGATTCCTTGTTGAGCTCCTGGGTGCAGTGGTGGGAGTCACCGTGGCCGGCAACACGGCAGAAGCCGAGTCCGGTGGCCAGAACGCGCGGGCCCTTGAAGACGCCCTTGTCGATGCAGTCGCGAATCTGGATACCAAAGCGGCCGATCTCGCAGACGGTGGTGAGGCCGTGGGTGAGGCAGTCGTAGGCCTGCTTGACGGCGACGGCCTGCTTCTCGAGGAGCGGCTGCATGACCCAGTCGGTGTCATCGTCGGTCAGGTTGCCCGAGAAGTGCAGGTGGGTGTCGATCAGGCCGGGAAGGACGGTCTTGCCGGTGGCGTCGATAACCTCAACGCCCTCGGGAAGGTCCTGCATAGCACCGGCATACTCGATCTTGCCGTTGTCGTCGACGAGAACGAGGGAGTTCTCGACCGGCTCGGCACCGGTACCGTCGATGAGCTTACCGCCAACGATTGCGTACTTAGTGGACATGGTTCCTCCTTATGGATCCATATAGTGGGCGAGGCCATGTTGGGTTATGGCCTCACAAAGCTACCCAAGTGGTGCCGGGTTCGGTGCGCGGAAGAGAGGGGTCCGCGCACCCGATCCGCCCCGGCTAGGCGTTATTTTTTGCGGGAATTGGTGAAGGCCATGAGGGCCAGGCCAACGGCCAGCCAGCCGATCACGATGCTCCACTCCACCATGTTGAGGGAGGCGGGAGAGAACGGGACCACGAGCAGGCCAATGATGACGGCGCAGGCAGCGACAGCGAGGCTGATGCCAAACTTGCCGCCGGGCACCTCGTAGGGACGAGGCAGGTCGGGCTCGGTGAAGCGCATGCGCAGGCAAGCGAGGGCGACCATGCCGCAGGAGAAGATGAAGGCGAGAGCCGACACGTTGGTCAGAGGGATGAGCATGTTCTTGCCCAGGAACGGACCGATGACGGTGATGACGCCCAGAACGGCGCAGGCGAGCTTGGGAGCGCCGGACTTGGGATCGACCTCGGCGAACTTCTCGGGCAGCTGGCCCTTGCGGCCCATGGCGAGCATGATGCGGCTCGTAGCGCCGTAGAAGGAGTTCATCGGGCCCATGGGTCCAAGCGTGGCGATGACGAGCATGGCCAGGTACAGGAGCATGTTGATGCCCTTGAGGCAGGCAAGCGCGGGAACCGGGCTCTTAACAAACTCATGCCAGTCGAGGATGGTGCCGAACGAGTAGATGCAGACCATGTAGAAGCCGCCGGCGGCCAGCAGGGCCAGGGAGATGATCTTGCCGAACTTGTTCCAGTTGAGGCCCTCGGCTGCTTCCTCAGCCTGCTGAGGAATGGTATCGAAGCCGGCGTAGAAGAACGGGGTCAAAACCAGGACCGACACGATGCCGGCGAACAGGCTGGTGCCCTCGGTAGCGGGCTTGCCGCCGCCAGCACCGGTGACCTGGGAGAACACGGGCATGGCGTGTTCCGGCGAACCGGTGAACAGCGAGACGCCCATGGCAAGCAGCATGCCGCAGAGCAGGGCCTTGGTCAGGAAGGCCTGGAGCTTGGCGGCCGAGCTGGCACCGCGGAAGTTGAGGAAGATGACGTAGGCTGCAAAGCCGAGCGCGATCAACGTCGGGAACAGGTAAACGTCGGCGCCCAGGATGGTGTAGAGCTTGACGGCGCGCAGCCATTCAAGGCCGGGCAGGCTGCCGAACATCTCGGACACGAGGGTCGAGATGGCGATGGCCTCCCACGGGCACAGGATGCCGTTGCCCAGGGCCAAAAGCCATCCGGTGATGTAGCTCAGCGTACGGCCAAAGCTACGATCGACATACTCGACGATGCCGCCCGATATGGGGATAGCAGCCGTGAGCTCACCGAAAACAGCTCCGACGGGCACGAGGAAGATTGCACCCAAGAGGAATGCAATCATAGCGGGAACGGGACCGCCGCCCACGACCATCCAGTCGCCGACCTGCAGAACCCAGCCGGTACCGATGATGGCACCGAAACCGATGGTGAAGAAGTTCCAGAGCGAAAGCGTTTTCTTCATGCCACCGTTACCTTCGACTGCAACTTCTGCGTTCTTGTCCGCCATTGTTCCCCTCCTTTCCTTATTGACGCCTCTTTGGCGTCACCCCTTGCGCGGTCTGTTTTGCCGCGCACTTTTATTTCGTGGCTTTAAGATACGGCCTCGGCGTCGCGCTACCGCTTATGGCTCGACCGAAGGCAGAACTCGCATATGAGTGGCGCCGTTTTTGGGACGAACGGCACGGTTTGCCGCTCATTGTTGTCGCCCGTCCGACGGGCGTACGCTCATTGGACGCATATAGAAATGTTTTTGAGGCCGTGTGTTTTGCGCCTTTCGTACCGTTTACCGAGCTTTTGACGCTCGGACCCATTTGTTGCACATCCTTTTTGTAGGATAGACAGGTTATACATGAGACAAGGCGGTACGAATGGCATACGGATACAACGACGGTGATCAACGGCGACAAAGCGTTCGCCTTGCTGGCCGCACCACGCCGATGCCCAGAAGTGCCACGAGCAGCAATCCGCAACGCCCTCAAGAGCAACCCGGGCCTTCGTCTCGGCAGCAGACAAACAGAACACGGCAGAGCGGCCGTCCGAGCACGGGCACAAGCGCACAGCAAGATAGCCGCTTGGGCGCGCGCACTCGACAGCGCCAAGCCGAGGTTCCGCAACTGCGCCGCAACGGCGCACGTCAGCCCGGCATCCATATCAACCGCTTCTTTTCGCATCCCCAAGGCGGACGCGACGGCAAGCCCTACCGCTCGACATCGTACGTGAATGCCCCCGCCCTGCCGGCTCGTCGGCTTTGCCTCGCACTGTGCTCTATCCTCATCTGTCTGGTCTTTGTGCTTATGAGCTCCTGTATGTCCCACGGCTCGGCCGGTCTCGAGCCCACCGCCGAGGACAAGCTGCTCAAGGCCCCCGTCGCGCCCGGTTATTCTTTCGCCTTTTCGACTCCGCGCTCGCAATGGCAAGCCGGCACGATGCCCCATATCTATCAGATCGACCCTGCGTGGTCGGAGCTGCCCTATGCCGGTGGCACTATTCGCGAAAACGCTTGCGGTCCCACTTGCCTCACCATGGTCTATATCTTTAAGACCGGCCGCACCGATATGACACCGGTCGACATGTGCGCCCTTTCCGAGGCGGGCAACTATGCCCCCACCGGCGCCACCGAATGGTCATTTATGACGCGCGGCGCATGGCAGCTGGGCCTTAACGGAACGGAGCTTCATAACGATCGCGACTCGATGACTCAGGTGCTGCGTTCGGGAGCGCCCGTCATCGCCGCCGTTCGGCCGGGCACCTTTACCAACGTGGGCCACTACATTGTGCTTTACGGTATTGACGACGCCGACCAGATTGAAGTCTTCGATCCCAACTCGGCCAGCCGCAGCGCCCGACGCTGGGGCGTCGTAGAGGTCCTCAACGAAGTCGAAGCCATGTGGGCCTACTACTAGTCACTGGGGACAGACTTAAATGAGTGGTCTCTGGATGCCCGGAACTGCTGGCACGGAAAGCGCACCCCGCTTTGAAGTTCGATAGCGGGATGCGCTTTCCGTTAGCGGCCTGTTTGGGAAACTGGGGGCCATTTTTCGGGCAAATTCCGGGATGTATTTTCCGGTTGAGGGCCCCGGGGAAACTGTGCCCCATTTTGGACGCTCATTGTGAGATGCACTTTCCGCAGTTGATTGGTGCTACTCATTTAAGTCTGTCCCCAATGACTACCGATAGCAAAAGCCCCGCAGTCGGAGCGGACTGCGGGGCTCATGAAGAGAGGCTAGTCTGTGGGCGCTTTGCCTGGCGCCCACGAGAGATGCAACGGAGTAGGGACTACTCGTGGATGCGGGTACCGGAGAGGCCGGCCATGGTCTCGGCGGCCTTGTCCAGGGCGCCGATGATGCAGGTGCGGCCCTTGCGGGAGCGGGCGAACTTGATGGCGGCGCGGACCTTGGGCTCCATGGAACCCTTGCCGAACTGGCCCTCGTCGGCCAGGCGCTCGGCCTCGTCGGCGGTGAGGTCCTCGAGCTCCTCCTGGTTGGGCTTGCCGAAGTTGATGGCGACATGCTCAACGGCGGTCAGCAGGAACAGAACGTCGGCGTCGCAGTCCTCGGCCAGCAGCTCGCCGCCCAGGTCCTTGTCGATGACGGCGGGAACGCCCTTGTAGCAGCCCTTGTTCTCGTAGTCGCGGACGACGGGGATGCCGCCGCCACCGCAGGCGATGACGATGAACTCGTTGTCGAGCAGGTTGAGGATGGAGTCAGCCTCGACGATCTTCTTGGGATCGGGGGAGGCGACGACGCGACGCCAGCCGCGGCCGGAGTCCTCGACGAAGACCTTGGAGGGGTCCTCGGCCATGAACTCCTTGGCCTGCTCCTCGGTATAGAAGGGGCCGATCGGCTTGGTCGGGTTCTTGAACGCGGGATCGTCCGGGTCGCACTCGATCTGGGTGACGACGGTGGCGGCGTGCCAACGCTTATAGCGCTTGTGCATCTCGCGGCCGATGCCCTGCTGCAGGTGGTAGCCGATGTAGCCCTGGGACATGGCGCCGCACTCGGGCAGCGGCATCTCGGGGGTGCCGATGGCGTCGTGGGCAGCGGCGAAGGCGTTCTGGATCATGCCGACCTGCGGGCCGTTGCCGTGGGTGATGATGATCTCGTTGCCCTGCTCGATGAGGCCGAGGAGAGCGTGGGCGGTGTTGCTCACGGCCTCGATCTGCTCGACGGGGTTGTTGCCGAGGGCGTTGCCGCCGAGGGCGACGACAATACGATCGGGCTTTCCGTACGGTTTACTCATAGTGTTCGTTCACTTCCCAGCTACTAGCGAAGCGTCGCGTACATCATGGCCTTAATGGTATGCATGCGGTTCTCGGCCTCCTGGAACACGCGAGACTGCGCGCTCTCAAAGACCTCGTCGGAAACCTCCATCTCGGTCACGCCGAACTTCTCGGCAATCTCGGCGCCGATGGTGGTCTGCGTATCGTGGAAGCTCGGCAGGCAGTGCATAAAGATGGCGCCGGGGTTTGCCTTGGCCATGACCTCGGGCGTTACTCGATAGGGAGAGAGAAGATCGATTCGGCTCTTCCACAGCTCCTCAGCCTGGCCCATACCGACCCAAACGTCCGTATAGATCACGTCTGCATCCTTGACGCCCTCGTCGATATCCTCAGTGAGCTGGATCGTGCAGCCATTCTGAGCGGCGATCTCCTGGCAGCGCTCAAGAAGCTCGGGATCGAAGTGCGTGGCGCCCTCGACATCGCCCTTGGGTCCGCAGGAGCAGAAGTTAATGCCGAGCTTGGCGCAGATAACCATCAGGGAGTCGCTGACGTTGCCCTGCTCCTTGCCCATATAGGTGAGCTTCATGCCGCGCGTGTCGCCAAACTCCTCACGCATGGTAAGAATGTCGGCAAGGGCCTGGGTGGGATGGTACTCGTTGGTCAGACCGTTCCAGACGGGAACGCCAGCCTTGGCGGCAAGCTCCTCGACGATTGACTGGTCGGAGCCGCGATACTCAATACCGTCATACATGCGACCGAGCACGCGGGAGGTATCCTCGATGGACTCTTTCTTGCCCATCTGCGACGAGCCGGGGTCGAGGTAGGTCACGCCCATACCCAGGTCCATACCGCCGACCTCGAAGGCACAGCGCGTGCGCGTTGAGGTCTTCTCAAACAGCAGGACAATGTTCTTGCCCTCGAGAAAGCGGTGCGGATAACCGGCGCGCTTCATATCCTTGAAGTTCTTTGAGAGGTCGAGCATGTACTCGATTTCCTCGGACGTAAAGTCAAGCAGGGTAAGAACGCTTCGACCAGAAAGATTAAGAGCCATGATTTGAGTCCTTTCGGTTGTTGGAACACACAAGGAGGGATGGGCGGCGCAGACCACACGCGCCGCCCAGATACGCTAACGCTGACTAGATTTCCTCACGCCAGAACGGCATGGTCATGCAACGCGGGCCGCCGCGACCGCGAGAAAGCTCCTCGGAGGGAGCGACGAGCAGCTCGACGCCAGCCTTGTAAAGAGCATCGTTGGTTACAACGTTGCGCTCATACACGCAGACCTTGCCCGGTGCGACCGCAAGAGTGTTGGAACCATCGTTCCACTGCTCACGGGAAGCCTCGATCGGATCGCCACCACCGCACTCAATCATGGTGATATGGTCCATACCCGTCGCAAGCTCGAGGATATGCTGCAGGGTGCCCTCGAGTTCCTCGATATGCACCTCCCCCTCCGAATCGCCCTTGGTCAGGCGGTAGGCACGAAGCGTCTGGTAGATGCCGGGATAGACCGTGAACTTATCGCGATCGACCTGCGTGCAGACGGTGTCGAGGTGCATGTAGGCATAGCCGTGCGGAATCTTGATGGCATAGATGTTCTCGATCTCGGCCTCATCGGAACCCCAGAACATATTCTTGGCGAGCTCATCGATGGCTGCAGTCTGGGTGCGCTCGGAAATACCGATGGCGAGCGTCTTGGCGTTGATGTTGAGGATATCGCCGCCCTCGATATGCCACTCGCTGTTGTGGTCATACCAAATGGGGCTACCAGCGTAATCAGGATGGTTACGCAGCACCGTTTCGTAGAAGATTACCTCGCGATTGCGCTGATTCCAGTACATGCGGTTCATGGTAGCGCCCTTGCCCACGACAGCCAGAGGGTCACGGGAGAAATACGAGGCCGGCATGGGGAACAGCACCATATCGTCGCCCTTCAGCTCGTCGCCGTCCAGGCTGGCAAGAGAGCCGCCGACATGCGGGATCTCGAGGTCGCGCACATACAGTCCGCCCATAGCTGTGAGGACAAATTCCTTGTTGTCCTTGATGGAATCGAGCTTCTCGACAACCGCCTGGCGAAGAGCGGCGTTCTTGATACCCGACTCGTTCATGAACTTTCCCATGAACTCCGCACGCGCGCCCTCGACCTTATCAAACGTCTCGGCAACCAGGTCTTCCATATAGACGACCTCGGCGCCAGCGCCGCGAAGAAGGTCGGTAAACTGATCGTGCTCTTTCTGGGCATAGTCCAGATAGAACGCGTCGTGAATCCAAACGCGGTCGAAATCCTCCGCCTTCATGTTTACAAGATCCATACCGGGGCGATGGACGCACACCTTCTTAAGGGCGCCAATCTCGCTATGAACGTTCAGTCCTTTGTTCATCTCTATCCTTCTTTCTTACAACTGTATGTAAGGTTTTGCTTTTACGGCAAGGGGATAAGGCCCGAAACCGCAGTGAATGCCATGCAGATAACGCTCACGACCAGGAAGAATTTCCAAGCAACCTTCCACCACTGGCCAAGCGGAATCTTGCAGACGCCAAGACCGGCAACGAGCATCGCGCTTGTTGGCGAAATGAGAGACATGGCCGCGCTGCCCATGGAAAGACCCGTAACTGCAGCCTCGGGGTTTAAGCCCATCAGCTCAACAAGCGGGCCAAAAATTGGAATCGTAAGAGCAGCGATACCCGAAGAGCTCGGAACGAGGATCGACAGAAGGTTATCCACGACATAGAGGATGCTCGTAAAGATAACGGCTGGAACTCCAGTGAGAGCCGTGGCGAGCGTATTGAGAATCGTATCGATGATGAGGCCGTCATTGGCGATTACGAGGATTCCGCGGGCAAGTCCAACAACGATGGCAGAGAACGCGAAATCTGCAATTCCCTTAACGAACTCGCCAGCGATCTCCTTCTCATTCATCCCGGAAACAACACCAGAAAGAAGGGCCATGGCCAAGAAAATCGCAGAGATTTCGTTCATGTACCAGCCCTGGGCTACCAGGCCCCAAATGATAGCGCCAAGTCCAAGCACGAAAATAACCATGACGGCTTTTTGCTTAGCGGTGAACTCGCTATCGAGGAGGTTCTCATCCGCGCCAAACTCTTTGCGTTTCTCGATATCATCGTGGAAAGCGGGGGACGCTTCGGGGTTTTTCTTAACCTTGAGGGCATACATTACAACCCATGCGACGGCAACCGCCGTGAGCACGGCAAGGGCAATAGTACGCAACCAAAGCTGGGGGTTGCCCTGGATACCGAGGATGCCCTGGGAAATCAGGACGTTGAACGGATTGACGGTAGATGCGATGTATCCGATACGGGCACCCACAAACACCGTCATGAACGCTGTAATTGAGTCGAAGCCCATGGCCATCATGATCGGCATAAGAATCGCAAAGAACGGAAGCGTCTCCTCTGCCATACCAAAGGTGCTGCCGCCCAAGGCAAAAAGCACCATTAGGATCGGAATGATGAGGACGTCCTTGCTCTTGAACTTCTTCACCACTCGGGCGACGCCGCTCGTGATGGCTCCGGTCGCCGTGATGACCTGGAAGGAACCTCCCACGATCATAATGAATGCAACGACCTCGACCGCTTGCTGGATGCCGATCGCAGGGGCCTCAAGTACTTCGAAGATGCCTTGGCGAAGATCGACCTCGTTGCCGTCCTCGTCCGTATAGACCTTATCGACAGGCTCATAGGTGCCCGAGACCGTTACCTCGCGACCGTTAACCTCCTGGCGCTCAAACGAACCCGAAGGCACGACCCAGGTCAGAACGGCAAATACGGCCATCAAGACGAGAATGATGGTGTACACGTGCGGGACTCGAGGAGTGCGCTTCTTTTCTGTCTCTGCCATCTCTCCTCCTTAATTCAGGGGTTTTTCGTTGCCGGCAAAGCCATTGTGTCATCGCGCAAAACACCCTTCCGTCTCTTCGCCCGCCAACGAAGCGCATCAACCCGTAAACGGATTTCAGATTGATGTAATTTGTCAATTTGCTATCTAAATTGATGTTTAACATCAATTACTAAGCCGGTTCGTGCCATTCACCTGTGACAGATATGATGTAAATTTAATCAAACTCGTAATGTGCCACTATGGAAGCAATAAATACTCACCGCCAAAGCGAGGTCACATGTCCGCATTGCATGTTCAAAATGAAATAGGAAAGCTAAAAAAGGTGCTTCTGCACTGTCCCGGCCCCGAAACGCGCAACTACCCCGACGGGCAGTTCAATCGGGTCTTTACGTTGCGTCCGTCTAGCAGCTCATTCGATCTTGATAAAGCCCTTAGGGAGCATCATGCTTACTCGGCGATGCTCGAGCACGAAGGGGTAGAGATTCTCTATCTTGAAAACCTTCTTACCGAAGCCCTTGATGCGACAGAGCAAGCGCGTCGCTCTTTTATCGATAGCTACATTTCAGAATGCGGCGCGCGGGGCATTGAGCTCGAGTCTGCCATTCGCGAGTATCTCGAGCGCATCGAAGGCTCCCGCGCCCTTGCTCAAGCAGCAGTCAACGGCATCCGCTACTCCCAGGTCTTCAACACAGATAAAGAGGTGTTCAGCCTCACGAAACTGACGGCAGACGCATACTCACCTGACGATCTTCTCGTAAGCCCCCTTAACACCATGTGGTTCACACGCGATCCGGCGAGCGTCATCGGCGAAGGCGTTACGCTCAACCACATGTACTGGCCAGAGCGCAACCGTGAGGTTATCGCCTACAAAACGATTTTTACCTATCACCCAGATTTCCGCGAGACCCCTCAGTTCTTCAAGCATGAATCGACTTACCACATTGAAGGCGGCGACCTGCACAACCTCAACAGCGAAAACATAGCCGTTGGAATCTCGCAACGAACCGAGCCGGCGGCGATAGACACTTTAGCAAATAACTTGCTGTGGGATGAGAACTCGACTATTGAGTCCGTATGGGCCATTCAGGTCCCCTACGATGACCTCTGCATTCATCTCGACACATATTTCACTCGCGTTGACTACGAGACATTCCTCGTTGCTCGGGAGCTTCTCGACCAAGCGCGAGTCTACCGCATTACGCGGGGCAGATCGGAAGGGACAACCCGTGCGTGTCATGTCGCAGGCGGACTGAAAGAAGCGTTGCGATTAGCCCTAGGTTCAAGTTCGTTGCAGTTTATCCTTTGCGGTGGCTCAAATCCCGGAGCAGCAGAGGTCGAAAGGACCAACAATGCCACAAGCACCCTTTGTTTGGAGCCAGGCAAGGTCTGCGTATACGAAGAAAACGCCGAAACCAACAAAGCGCTGGAGCAGGCCGGTATTGACCTTATTCCCATCTCTATCTTTGAGCTGACAAACGGCTTTGGCGGCCCCAACTGCCTCTGCCTCCCCCTCGTCCGCACTTCATAACATGGGAACGGGTCAAAACATAAAGGCGCTTCGCAAGCGCGACCAGCTGACACAGGAGGAATTCGCGGCACTCATCGGCGTCTCCAAAGAAACGGTATGCCGCTGGGAAAAGGACCGCTATACAATCCGCCGCTCAACGTTGCTCAAGATAGTATCGAAATTTAACCTGCAGCTCGACGACCTCACATCTGAAACCGCAGGGCTTGCCGCAAAGCTCGACCACGAGGGGCGGAAGGGGGAATCCAAAGAAGTTACTACTGATTCCCTTTGCGATGTATTTAAAATCTTGAAGAATGGAGGCAGAACGGGACTTAAACAAACCGGAATAACCGCGCTTCCCTCATCCGTATTCAAGAAACATCGCGGGTGCTTCTTTGTTCAAATGGACACGTCCGCCATGTCCAAATGCTACCCGATTGGATCCCTTCTCCTCGTGGATCCAAACCTGAAACCCTGGAACGGATGCTCCGTCCTCGCTTTGGCCGATAATTCAAGAATCGTCATACGTCGTTATAGCACCGGTACGAACACCGTGATGCTCTCATCCTACTCATATCGCACAGCGGAACCGGATATCGTGCTGGACAAACGCCGAATTAGGATTCTGGGAATCATCGTCTGGTTTCAGGCATCCCATGATCTGAGCATCTAACCAAATTTGCTCTTGTTTACCCCCTGCACACATCTCAAACAGCAAAAGCCCCGCAGTCGGAGCGGACTGCAGGGCTCATGAAGAGAGGCTAGTTTGTGGGCGCCTTGCCTGGCGCCCACGAGAGAGGCAACAGAGTAGAGACTACTCGTGGATGCGGGTACCGGAGAGGCCGGCCATGGTCTCGGCAGCCTTGTCCAGAGCGCCGATGATGCAGGTGCGGCCCTTGCGGGAACGGGCGAACTTGATGGCAGCGCGAACCTTGGGCTCCATGGAACCCTTGCCGAACTGGCCCTCGTCGGCCAGGCGCTCGGCCTCGTCGGCGGTGAGGTCCTCGAGCTCCTCCTGGTTGGGCTTGCCGAAGTTGATGGCGACATGCTCAACGGCGGTCAGCAGGAACAGAACGTCGGCGTCGCAGTCCTCGGCCAGCAGCTCGCCGCCCAGGTCCTTGTCGATGACGGCGGGAACGCCCTTGTAGCAGCCCTTGTTCTCGTAGTCGCGGACGACGGGGATGCCGCCGCCACCGCAGGCGATGACGATGAACTCGTTGTCGAGCAGGTTGAGGATGGAGTCAGCCTCGACGATCTTCTTGGGATCGGGGGAGGCGACGACGCGACGCCAGCCGCGGCCGGAGTCCTCGACGAAGACCTTGGAGGGGTCCTCGGCCATGAACTCCTTGGCCTGCTCCTCGGTATAGAAGGGGCCGATCGGCTTGGTCGGGTTCTTGAACGCGGGATCGTCCGGGTCGCACTCGATCTGGGTGACGACGGTGGCGGCGTGCCAACGCTTATAGCGCTTGTGCATCTCGCGGCCGATGCCCTGCTGCAGGTGGTAGCCGATGTAGCCCTGGGACATGGCGCCGCACTCGGGCAGCGGCATCTCGGGGGTGCCGATGGCGTCGTGGGCAGCGGCGAAGGCGTTCTGGATCATGCCGACCTGCGGGCCGTTGCCGTGGGTGATGATGATCTCGTTGCCCTGCTCGATGAGGCCGAGGAGAGCGTGGGCGGTGTTGCTCACGGCCTCGATCTGCTCGACGGGGTTGTTGCCGAGGGCGTTGCCGCCAAGGGCGACGACAATACGATCGGGCTTGCCAAGAGGCTTAGACATTGCTGGAATCCTTTCTGTAAAAGGCCTACAACCCATTAATAACCCGCGTCCGTGCGATACGCGAGTTTATTAAGGTTTATATTCTCTTTATCGCTCATTTTATTCATTTTGAAAATAGCGGAACGGTGAACGGTCGTTTTTATCCGCTCAGCGTACAGAACCCCAGCTCAGACATATCTACGCCATTTACGTGCAACTTTATTTAAATGCAGCGAGGATTATGACGGATTATGCAAACTACATCTCTGCTAAACACAAAACGGACAGCGCAATATCTTACTCGCGCTATACGAGATTCTATGCACTTATAAGTCGAGTATGCACCCCTGCAAAAACAAGGGGCTTTTCATCCAGCATAAGGAATAAAGAAGGGCTTCGAAAAGGCGGCAACAGCCAAGTCCCCCATCCATCCCCAAAGTGGCGCGAGGTTTCGCGGCAAAGCCGCGAAACAGCGAAGGGGACGGAATACCCGGCCAACTACGTCCTTCATCCGCCCACACAATCCGAGAACGTAGTCGTAGCAGGATCTGAGGGCTGACCTTCGCGGACACTCCGCACTGATATTTTCTGTATTGAAGACGTCGATGATGCACCCGTATACCATTGACGTCGACACCATCAGATGCGGACCGCGCGGTGACCCCACATTCCGCTGGCGCCCACAGGGCTGCCCTCGTTTCCTGACATGTCCCGCGCGGGCCGCGGCGAGCCGAGACCGCCGCATGACCTAATAGGAGCATGGAGCGATACCGCGGACCCGAACAACCGCATTCTATCGCGCCCCGTCAGTGTGCCGTCTGCCCGGTCCAGGCGAGCACGGAAAGAACGGAGCGAGACATGCAAAACGAATCGATACCCGACGCCCGCGGGCCGGTCTTCTGCGGGGTCGACACCCACGCCGACTCGCACTGGCTGTACGTCCTGGACTGGAGGGGCCGCAAGGTCCTGTCCCGCCAGTTCCCCGCCGACGCGGCGGGCTACGAGGCGCTCGCCGGGGCGATCGCGGCGGCCGGGGAGCCGGCCTGCATCGCGATGGAGGGGACGTCGTCCTACGGGGCGGGCCTCACCAGGCACCTCGCGTCGCTGGGGATGCCCGTGCGCGAGGCGCTCTCCCCGGCGAGGACGCAGAGGAGGCGCCCGGGGCAGGGAAAGTGCGACGAGGCGGACGCGGA
>CAJMBB010000014.1 GCA_905211615.1 uncultured Collinsella sp.
TGTTGTCAGCAGCCCGTTTCACGGTCTGCGTGTAGTTCCTTGTAAACTGACCTAAGGCAACCGCTATATATCAAATCGCCGGAATACAGATATTTTCTATCCGCTTCATAGAAACAACAATGTCCGGGAGAATGACCGGGCGTGTGAATAACTACCAACTTTCTGTTTCCTAAGTCAATACAATCTTCATCATGTAAAATCATTTGCGGAACCCCTTGAAAAATCTGATATTTCTCTACATTAAAATCCGAGGGGAAATCACATGGATTGCACATAATATTGTTTTTTACCACTTGCAAAGGTATAGGGAATTTGACCGATAGCCATTCTTTTTCTGCTTCATGAACTGCAATAGACCGAAAATATTTATGTCCACCGATATGATCCCAATGAACATGAGTAGTGATTACTGTAACGGGCAGTTTCGTCAATCCATCAATAACCTCTCTGATGTTGGAAACACCTAAACCTGTATCAATCAGAATGGCTCTTTTTGTCCCACACAATAGATAACAATGTGTTTCTTCCCAGTGTCTGTATTCGCTGATGACGAATGTATCTTGGTCTATTTGTTCGACGGTAAACCAACTGTCCATATACTATTCTCACTCCCTAAAAATTCTTTAGGTTAGAATCGATGATGGGGTAAACGAAAAAGCAGTTTTGGCATTCCAGTGAACTGCCCCTTCGTTTACACCATTTTCGATTTGACCTAATTGAACAAAGTGGGCGTCCGTGTAGCTGCTACCTATGGACTTTCAATCTTTTGTTCTTATACATGATTATACAGGATTTCCTGTGCAGAAGTTACAGAAATCAAGTGTTTTCAGATAAATAGGTACAACAACAAAACCTCAAACATTGAGGCTTCAGAAAACATATGAAAGAACAAGATTTTAACATCTTTGCGGTACTCTAAGCTGTGGTTTTCCAAGATGCCCACCACAGGATTTACATACACAAATGTTTATCTCATAAAGTTGTTTTAATATTTCCGGCATTTCCTTACCACGCAGCTTTGAGAGATACTTTTGGCAGCCAAGAAGATTCCGGCACAAAGTAAGTTTCTTGCTTTTAGTACGAGAACATAACAAACCATAATGCCGAATTCTGACAAAACGTTTTGGCGGTACGTGCATCAGAAACCGTCGTATAAATTCAACACCGGAAAGGGTCAGTTCTTTCCATTGTCCTTTGTTCCGGTAATCTTTTACAGAAAAACGGCTGTTCTTTACTCAATGCTCTGTCGACGGCGAAGTTGGCGCGGATTCACTGCATGCTGGACATCGGAGACTGATATGAAAAAAAATAATCGACGGATCAATCAGCCGACCGGTCTGGCCGCTGATGAATACCGTTGCTGAACTGTGATTGAAAGATATATCCGTATGCCTCAGGCATATGACATGAGTTACGTGAGGAGCTGTTACTGATGAAGCAGTCAAACGTCATCAAGGGCACGCTCGCCGTCGTGGCGCTCGTTGCGGCGCTGGTGGTAGGTGTCGCCGTGCATATGCATTCCGTCGGCTCTCCGACTGCTGGCCACTCGACGCAGAATACGGCGAAGACCGCGACGGAGACCACGGCGAAGACCGCAAAGTCCATCACCGCCGACTATCCCGGCTACTCTTCCGTCGAAGAGGGCGTCAAGGCCGCCGGTCTGGTGGTCACCGGTGTCCCGCTCGACTCGCGCGAGCGCATCCTGTATCCCGAGATCGATTTCACGTCCGGAACGCCTGAAACGAACCCGCAATACGGGCTGACGGAGGACGACATCGACATGGACGCGCTGGGCGTGCCGGAGACCGTCACCCGGGTGCGTGTCACCAAAGTCATCAAGGGCGACGCGAAAGTCGGCGACATCATTGAGGTCGCGCAGGTGGGCGGCGTCGACAAGAGCGGCATCGTTCGACGCGAGACGTCAACCACGCTGCTGAACGAGGCGAAGGCGAGTGGCACCGCCGAGTTCCTGCTGCTACTCAACGAATATGACGTCGTCTACAATGCCATCAACCCAATCTCCGGAGTGCTTGACGTCGATACCGATGGGCACGTCACCGCGTTGAAGTCGTCTGGCGAGTCCGGCGGCATCGGCGAATCCCTGAAGGAGTACACGAACGCCGTCTCATGACGGCTGGTCCGGGATCATCCTGAAAACCGCGGCCCCGCTGGCCGCGTTCCGATTCACATGCGGAATGCGACTGGCGCGGCCGCGCTGTCCATATATATCCGCCAAATGTTCGCTTTCAGAGTGGCTGGTCACATAGTGGTTGCCCGATGCATGCATAGTGAGCGATTTTGTTTCCTCGCAGCGCGAAAAATGACGACGCGGGACTACAGTGACACGGTGATTGCCATATCCGGCAAGTCGCAGTCGTTGGGAAAAGAGGCGAAACATGGGCAGTGGAAAAACCATGTTGGTAAGTGAAATGGCGCAGGCGGTCCTCAAAGAGGACGCGCCGGTGTGCATCGAAGCCTTCGACGGATCGACGTTCGGGCCGGAAGACGCCGACCTGCAGGTCCGGGTCACCAGTCCTAAGGCCATCTATCAGTTGGCGAGCAACCTGAACGAGATCGGTTTGGCCCGCGCATACATCCTGGGCTACTTCGACATCGAAGGACTGGACGTGGCCGACCCGTATCCGCAGCTGCGCAAGCTCGTCGGACTGGCATCGTACATCCGAAAGCCATCTCCGCTCGAACTGGCGCGCATGGGGGCGGCCGTTCTCAGCCACGGCTACCACAAGGTGGAGGTGCCGCAGTCCGAAGGCCCCTCGAAATTCGAACGCATCAAGTCCGGTCTGTTCCCGCACACCGAAAAGGCCGACTCCGAGACCGTCAGCTTCCATTATGACCTGTCGAACGAGTTCTACGCCGACTTCATCGGACCGTCGATGACGTACACGTGCGCGGTGTTCGACACGCCCGACATGAGCCTGGATGACGCGCAGCGCAACAAAATCGACCTGGTGCTCGACAAGCTGGACCTCAAGCCCGGCGACCGCATGCTCGACATCGGATGCGGCTGGGGCGCTCTGGTCATCGCCGCAGCCAAGCGCGGCATCAAGGCACTGGGCGTATCGCTGTCGCACGAGCAGATCGAGTACGGTCAGGAGTGGATCAGGCGCGAAGGGCTGGAGGATCTGGCCGAGCTGCGCGTGATGGACTACCGCGAAGTGCCGGAACGAGACTTCGACGGCATCACCTCGGTGGGCATGATGGAACATGTGGGCGCGAAGAACTACCGCCACTACTTCGATGAGATGTTCAAGCTGCTCAAGCCGGCCGGCCGCCTGCTCAACCACCAGATCACGATCTCCAAGGACAAGCCGAACAACCGGCCCGGAACGGACGAGTTCCTCGACCGATACATCTTCCCCGACGGCGACCTCGCCTCGCCCGGGTTCATCGAGTCGGCGCTGCACGACGCCGGCTTCGAGGTCGTCAACCAGGAGAACCTGCGGCAGCATTACGCGCTGACGCTGCATCATTGGAACGCCAACCTCAAGGCCAACTGGGCCGACGCCGTCAAGCAGGTCGGCTACGAGCGGGCGAAGGTGTACGGCCTGTATTTGGCCGCGTGCGAGTTGAACTTCGAGCTCAACGGCATCCAGGTGCACCAGTTCCTCGCCGTCAAGCCCGACAAGGAGGGGCTGCCGAAGGGCAACTGGTACCCGCTGCGTCCGTGGTGGGCGGCCTGAGCCGTTGAACAAACGGCGGATTACCGGTACAGCGCCGGCTGCTCGTTGAGCGTCACGGGGATGCGCCCGCCGTGGTGCAGGCTGTCCAGCGCGGCGTCGGCAACCACGTTCGCCACATAGCCGTCCCACGCGGTCGCCTCCTTGCCGCCCGGCTGCCGGTCGGCCTCGATATTCGCGAAGAACCGGTCGAACTCGCGGTCGTATGCCTCGATGAATCGGTCGAACCAGGCGGACGAGATCGCGTGGCTGATCTGACCGGCCTTGCGCACCTCCGGCGTGGCGACATCCGGCAGCGAGATGATGCCGGACTCGCCGACCAGGCGGCATTGGATGTCGTAGCCGTACTGGCAGTTGACGTTCGCCTCGGCTGTGGCGAGGGCTCCGTCGGAGAACTCGACGATGGCCAGCTGCGGTTCGCGCAGGGACTCCCCGTTCGGGTTGAGCGTATTCATCCGGGCGAACTTCATCTCGACGCTGGTGATGTCGCCGTCGAACATGTAATGCAGCACGTCGAAGTTGTGGATGAGCGTGTCGTTGATGACGTTGTCGGTGCCGTAGTAGCTCGTGGATGCCTGCGCGTTGTAGTGACGCATGCCGGCCATCAGCAGGGCGCCGATCTGTCCGTCGCCGACGAAGGTCTTCATCGCGTCGTAGCCGGGGTCGAAGCGCCAGTTGAAACCGACCTGAATGGTCTTGCGGCCCTTGGCCACCTCGGCTTCGACGACCTTCCAGCTGTCGGAGCCGTTGATGGTCATCGGCTTTTCGGTGAACGTCGGCTTGCCGATCGCGATAGTGTGCAGCAGCGGGTCGAGATGCACGTCGTTGCGGCTGGCGATGACGACGGCGTCGACGTTCGGATCGTCGATCAGTGCATCGGCCGAATCGTAGATCGTCGCGTCGAGGCGGTTGTCTTCGATGGCCTGCTTCGCGTTGCCGAGCACGGTGTCGTATACGCCGACGACCTGCGCGTTGCCGCACTTGTCCGTGATCCGACGCACGTGGTCGCGGCCCATGGCGCCGCATCCGATGAAACCGACATTGATCATGGTTGATACTCCCTTGTTGACTTGTTGATGGTTGATGGTTGATGATGCGCGGGCGGCGGTCATGCGTTCTTCGTGATGCCGATCAGGATGCCGCCGAGCGCGATGAGAATCATGCCGGCGATGACGAACGCCATCTCCTTCTTGGTCTTCTTCTCCTTGAGAATGAACAGGCCGCCCAGCGTGGCGACGATGACGTTCATCTGCGACAGCGTCCAGCCGACCGCCAGACCGTTCATCTCATTGGACAGCATCACGGTGAGGTTCGCGGTAGCGAACAGGGCGCCGGTGCTCATGTTCATCCAGCTCTTCTTGCCGAACACGCCGATTTCGGGGTCCATCGCGTCCTTGCCGCTCATGCAGAAGGAGATGATTGTCGTGCCGAGCACCATGAACACGGCCTGCGGGAACAGCATGTCCCAACTGGAGACCGAGAAGAACTTGCCGGCGGCGGCGTAGCTGGTATACAGCAGTGAGGAGATCAGGGTGATGAGCAGGCCGCGCTTCAGGTTCGACGGACCCTTGTCCTCGCTCTTCTCCTGGAAGGCGGTGCAGGCGACGCCGACGATGATGACGACGAGCGCGCAGATGCCGAAGCCGAACTGCCAGCCGTGCGTCCATTCATGGAAGAACAGCGCGCCGAGCAGGGTGGTGAACACCAGCTGCATGCCAGTGGACAGCGGCATGGCGCGGGCCACGCCCAGATAGTCGAAGGACTTGATCTGCAGTATCTGCGCGATGCTCCACGGGATGCCGTTGATGGCCGCGGCCGCGATCAGCGTCCACGACCAGTTGATCGGGTGGAAGATCAGCACCACGATACCGAACAGCAGCGTGGTGAGCACCATGCCCATCTGCTTGTTGGCGGTGGTGCCGCCGACCTTCTGCATGACAATGCCCTGAAAACCCCAGCCGAATGCGGGGACCAGGGCCAAGAGGATAGGCCACATGTTCGTATCCTTTCATCGCGCCGGCATGACACACATCCGCGTCTGTCATGATGGCGTTAACAACAATGTTTCAAGTCCGAGTCTAAGCGTCGGTCGCGGGAAAACCGGGTGCCGATGCGGTCGGTTCGCGCCAAATATCGGTAAGAACGCGCCACTTTGCCCCGCCGATGGTTCAGCGAATCATTCTCAATAAGAAAAGTGTGAGGAATGCGCACAGTACCGAACAAAACGAACACAGAGAGATCCGCGTCATGTGGCCGATATCCGACTCCTCATGTTCGTTTCGCCGGCCAGCGGGCTCACACGTTTTCCGTCGGACGCAATTCGGTGCGCAAAAAATCCTGACGATACCGACTCGGACTGACGCCGAACGCGGCGGAGAAATGCTTGCGCAGCGAATCCGCGTTGCGCAGTCCCGTTCTCAGCGCGATCTGCTGCATCGGCAGATCGGTGAGCTCCAGCAGTTCCTTGGCGGCGTTCAGACGCTCCGTCAGCAGCCAGATGCTCGGCGGCACCCCCCATGACCTCGCTGAACCGGCGCTGGAACGAGCGCGTGGAGGAGTGGGAGGTCTGCGCAAGCGTCGTCAGCGTCCAGTCATAACTGAGATGCTCGCGGACTCTGCGGGTCAGCGCGATGATCTCGTCACTCTGCCGGGACGGTCGCGGCAAGACGGACGGAGCGCCGTCGCTGCGCCGGGTGGCCACCGAACGGGGGTAATGCATCATCAGCATGTTCGCCTCCGCCGTCGCCAGGGACTGCCCGGCATGTTCGGCGAGCAGCGCGATGCACAGGTCGAGACAGATGCTGCCGCCGGCGGACGTCCAGATGCGCTGCTTCGCGTTGTGCGTCAGCAGACGGTCCTTCTGCACCAGCGCCTTGGGAAACTGCGCGGCCAAATCGTCGAGGAACGGCAGGTGCGTGGTGCATTCCACGCCGTCGAGCAGACCGGTCCATGCCAGCGCGAACACGCCCGTGCACATGGCCGCGATCTCCACGCCCTCGCGGTGGGACGCGACCAGCCAGTCGCGGATGGCGAGCGCGTCGGCGGGATCGGCTGTGACCAGCCATGCCTTGGCGTTCCCGGTGCGCCTGTCGGTGGCGATCTCATGCGGGTTGGCGAAACCGGGGATGATGATCAGATCAGGTTTCTCGTGGTAGTCGCGCAGCGCGGTGGTGGCGATGGACATACCGTGGTCGAGTGCCTTGGAGCTTGCATTCGCGATGAAGTCGATGACCGGACGGTCGGACGAGCCGTACATGACGGAATCGTCGTCGAAGATCTGGATGATGGAGATGACGTCGAACGCCCACATCGTGCCGGGCAGCGGTACCGCAATGCGCATGTGCGTTCCTTTCCGCGTGTCCCGGCCCGATTGCCGGCCCTGCCGACATGATAGCCGTGGCAGACGATGGGCGGCTGGGAGGGTGTCGCAAGTCCGATGGTCTGCTATACAATAATATGGTTGGCCTCTTCGCCAACGTGGGGCTGTAGCTCAGTCGGTTAGAGCATCGGACTCATAATCCGCCGGTCCAGGGTTCAAGCCCCTGCGGCCCCACTGAAATCCATGCCTCGGCGTATACTTCCGTAGGTTCCGGTTCACGCCAGCCATCGGGGCGCGGCGACCCGGGTCCCCCGAATCCCCTAGGAGACAAAACCATGCAGCAGGGTATCCATCCTGATTATCATGCCGTTGAAGTCCTGTGCTCATGCGGCAACACCTTCGTCACTCGTTCCACCTACAAGGGCGACCACATGACGGTCGACGTGTGCTCGAAGTGCCACCCCTTCTACACCGGCAAGCAGAAGATTCTGGACACCGGTGGCCGCGTCGCTCGCTTCGAGAAGCGTTACGGCAAGAAGACCAAGTAGCGTATCTGACGCCAGTCCCGCACGGGTTGGGCGCGCTTCGGCGCACCCGCTCGGGGGACTGGCGTTTTTGTATCTGTAATGGCGTCGCGACAGCGATGATGACGCGGTGCCGACCGTTGTTACTATCCGGAAGGACAAGCCAGACATGGCAGTCGAGCAGTTCCCCGCGGCACAGACCGCGTTGGAGGAATACCAATCCATCGAACAGCGGATGGCGAGCCCCGAGGTGGTGACGAACCCCGATAAGATGCGCAAGCTGGGTCGTCGTCATGCCGAACTCGGCGCGATTGTATCCGCGTATCAGTCATACACGGCCGTGCGCGACGACCTTGAGGCCGCGCGTGTGGTCGATCTCGTTGAGGAGGTTAACGCGACGCTCGTGACGACCGCCCTCAAACTCGGCGTCGAGCCACTCGTCGACAATCATCTTAGCGAGCTCGGAGCCCACGACGCGGGCGCCAAAGGCGAGCACGTTGGTGTTGTTGTGCATACGGGAGAGCTTGGCGCTGAAGGGCTCGGAGCACACGACAGCGCGCACGCCCTCTACCTTGTTAGCAGCCAGGCTAATCCCGACGCCGGTGCCGCAGATCAGGATGCCCAGGTCGACGTCGCCGTTGGCAACGGCCTTACCCACCTTGTAGCCGGCGATGGGGTAGTCAAAGCTCTCGGAGGTGTCGGTGCCAAAGTTCACGACCTCGCAGCCGCGCTCCTTCAGGTGCTCGGAGATGATGTTCTTGAGCTCGACGGCGGCGTGGTCGTTACCGATACCGATCTTCATGGATGGTTCCTCTCTGGTCCGTGCGGCGCAAATGCTAAAGGTGTTTACCGCGTTCGACTGCATGATAGCGCGACTCTTGCGTAAACGCTCGGGCGTTTTTTGGTCAAACGCTTTAGCATGCAACAAGATCGGCTTCTCATGAATAATGCCACCAGTTTGTGCTTGAGCGCCGTCCGCCGGAACCATGGTTGCGGTTTTTGATGCATTGTTATCAAATAAAGGAGCTAACTATTTTGAGAGCTCAGCCCGTTATGCAAGCAGGAGATACCTATGCCTACCGATTCCATCCGTGATGCCGCGTTTTGCAATGTTTTGAACCGCGAGCTTGTCTGCGCGCTCGGCTGTACCGAGCCCATTGCCGTTGCCTATGCAGCAGCGCTGGCGAGCCAGACGCTCGGTTGCGAGCCCGATCATATGGATGTTGCCTGCTCGGGCAACATCATCAAGAACGTCAAGAGCGTGACCGTGCCCAACTCGGGCGGTATGCACGGTATTGAGGCCGCGGCCGTGCTGGGTGCCGTGGGCGGCGACGCTAAGAGCGCGCTCGAGGTGCTCGAGAGCGTTAACGATGAAGACCGCGCTCGCGTGGCCGAGCTCCTCGCCGACGCCGGCTACTGCGATGTGTCGCTTGTCGAAGGTGTGCCCAACCTCTACATCAAGGTGACTGCGACGGCCGGGGGCCATACCGCGGTCGTCGAGATTACCGATCACCACACTAATGTCACGTGCCATACGCTCGATGATATTCCGGTATGCGGCAAGTCGGCGGGGGAGTGTGCCGCCTGCGCCGAGCGCGTGGTGGCCGAGCGTGCGGCGGATAAGGCCGATACCCCTATGAGCATTGAGTCCATCATCGACTTTATCGAGGACGGTGACATTGAGGACGCCCGCGCTGCCGTTGAGCGTCAGATTGAGCTGAATGGCGCAATCAGTGCCGAGGGCCTTGCGCACGCTTGGGGCGCCGAGGTTGGTCGTACGCTGCTGGGTGCTCGTGCCGATGACGTCGCCTGCCGTGCCCGTGCCCGTGCGGCCGCCGGGTCCGACGCCCGCATGAACGGCTGCGCGCTGCCGGTCGCCATTGTGTGCGGCTCGGGCAATCAGGGCATTACCTGCGCATTGCCCGTCATGGAGTATGCCGAGTACCTGCGTTGCGACCACGAGCGCCTGGTGCGCGCCGTGATGCTGTCCGATCTTATCGCCGTGCATATCAAGAGCTATATTGGTGCGCTCTCGGCGTTTTGCGGTGCTATTTGCGCCGCGTGCGGCGCCGGCGCCGCGATTACCTGGCTGTGCGGTGGCACGCGCGAGCAGATTGGCGCGACGGTCTCGAATACGCTCGGTAACGTGGGCGGCATCGTGTGCGACGGCGCCAAAGCGAGCTGTGCCGCCAAGATCTCGGCTGCCGTTGATGCGGCGATTCTGGGCCATGATATGGCCATGCAGGGTCGCGGCTTCCGCGCCGGCGAGGGCCTGATCCAAGATACCGTTGAGCAGACAATCGCCAGTATGGGCTACGTAGGCCGCGTGGGCATGAAGGACACCGACGTCGAGATCCTCAACATCATGATCGGCAAGACTCGAGTCTGCTAGGACAACTCTCCTGCTACTTGGTGCTCGTAGAAGGCCTCGATTACGGCGTTGAAGTCGCGGGCGAAGTCTTCCATGGTTCCGCGCCAGGTGGCTCGGCTGGGCTTGCCTTGGCCCACAAAGGCGGTTTGGATGCCGCAATCGGGGGACGGGAAGTCGCGTTTGGGATCGTTGCCCACCATAAGGACCTCGTGTGGCTCGAGCCCCATCACCTGAAGCTGCTCTAGATAGTAGGTGGCATCGGGCTTGCAGCGGGTGGTGTTTCCCATGTGCGTCACGAGTTCAAAGGGGGCGTCGGCCAGGTCGCCCCAACCCATGCGGCACTCGATGGCGCCCTGGGGAAAGCTGGGGTTGGTAAAGAGCGCGCAACGCAGCCCTGCGTCCTGTACGGCCTGGAGCGCGGCGTGTGCGCCCGGCATGGCGTGGGCGTTAATGACATCGTCGTTCTTGTACGGAAGAACTTCGCGGTCATAGTAGGTAAACGCCTCGTAGATGAGGGGATCGGAGAGGCGGATCCCGCATCGGCGCTCGACCTCTTCTTGGTAAAACTCAAGATTGGTGCGGTTGTCCGTGCCGCTGCGGCGATTGGCGTTGAGGTCGACCAGGATGGTGCCGAGGCGCGCCATCGTGCCACCGCGGCTGCGGTGCCCGATATCCGCGAGCATCGATGAGACATCCTTAAAATAGCGAAGGATGAACGCGTTGAGGTTGATGCTGAGAAGCGTCTCGTCCATATCGAAAACGACTGCTTTGAGCACGCGGGCACCTTTCTCGAAAAATCGATCTAGAATCGTTGGCTCCGGATACTTTACCCCAAAGCCGAATGCCTGGCTGGTTATCGTCAAGTTGCGGAGACGTGTGTTCATAAGATTACGAAAAAGTCTCCACACGAGTAAAAAATCGCAGTTCACGCTTGAAATCGAACTCATTTCCCCGTAACCTATACGAACGTGATTGCATAAGCGTCACATTAGTATCTGTCGGCTCCCGAGTGTTCCTAAACGTTGTGTGCTTGTCGCACCCTTCTGTAGGTCCTAGCAATCGGGGCCCCGTAGTTCGAAAGGGGTCCACCTTTGAGTGAGATTCAGAACTCGTCCATTTTCTCTCTTGACGATGTCAATGAGGAGGAGATGAACAACCTCATCGACGGTACGATTACCGACTTTGATGAGGGCGATCTCGTTAACGGCACTGTCGTTAAGATCGAGCATGACGAGGTGCTCGTTGACATCGGATTCAAGTCCGAGGGCGTTATCCCGGTCCGCGAGCTGTCCATCCGCAAGGACGCTAACCCTGCAGACATCGTTGCACTCGGTGATCCCATCGAGGCTCTGGTTCTCCAGAAGGAGGACAAGGACGGTCGTCTGGTCCTGTCCAAGAAGCGTGCCGAGTACGAGCGTGCTTGGAACCGCATCGAGGAGAAGTTCAACTCCGGCGAGAACGTCGAGGGCGAGGTTATCGAGGTTGTCAAGGGCGGCCTGATCCTCGACATCGGCCTGCGTGGCTTCCTGCCCGCTTCCCTCGTCGACCTCCGTCGCGTCAAGGACCTCACCTCCTACATGGGCACCCGCATCGAGGCCCGCGTCATCGAGATGGACCGCAACCGCAACAACGTCGTCCTCTCCCGTCGCGTCGTGCTCGAGGAGTCCCGTAAGGCCGAGCGCTCCGAGATCCTGTCCAAGCTCAAGTCTGGTATGCGTCTCCAGGGCACCGTTTCCTCCATCGTCGACTTCGGCGCCTTCGTCGACCTCGGCGGTATCGACGGCCTCATCCACATCTCCGAGCTCTCCTGGAACCACGTCAACCATCCTTCCGAGGTTGTCAAGGTCGGCCAGGAGGTCGAGGTCGAGGTTCTCGACGTCGATCTCAACCGCGAGCGCATCTCCCTGGGTCTCAAGCAGACCACCGAGGATCCGTGGCGCGCACTGGTCAAGAAGTACCCCGTCGGCGCTATCGTCGAGGGCACTGTGACCAAGCTTGTCCCGTTCGGCGCTTTCGTCGACCTGGGCGAGGGCATCGAGGGCCTGGTGCACATCTCCGAGATGGCCAACAAGCACGTCGACCAGCCTTCTCAGGTCACCCACGTGGGTGACAAGGTTCAGGTCAAGGTCATGGAGATCGACCTCGACCGTCGTCGTATCTCCCTGTCCATGAAGTCCGCTGCTGAGACTCTGGGCGTCGAGATCGAGGTTACCCCGCTGCCTTCCGAGAAGAAGGACGAGGAGACCGACGCCGAGTAAATCGGTTTGACGATCACTTGTTTAAGGGATCCGTCCGCAATGGACGGGTCCCTTTTTGCATCTGCTTCTGATGCACGCGATGCTGCCCGTGCGCAATGCTGCCCGGGTTGTCTGTTTGCTATTGGGTTGTCGGTGCATGAAAAATGCCGACATCCCGCCTCGGGGAGGAGGCGGGAACGCACCGAGTAGACGGAGGGGTGCGGAGCGCGGTCGCGTCTCGACTGACGACGTTGCCCATCGACAGGACCATTGTAACGCATGGCGGTTCTTGGTTTATCGTGTCGAGCGTTTGCGTTGTGCCATTGCCTGCGGCAACGGTGTGTTACACTCTTGCACTGCTGAGTGGGCCAGACGGTCGCGCGATGTGCTGTTTGCAGTACGCGTGAGGAAAGTCCGGGCTCCAGAGGGCGGGATGCCGGCTAACGGCCGGGCGGAGTGATCCGACGGAAAGCGCCGCAGAAAAGAAGACTCCCACCTGCGCCGCAAGGCGTAAAGGGAAAAGCTGAAACGGTGGTGTAAGAGACCACCAGCGTCGTGGCAACACGGCGGCTTGGCAAGCCCCATCCGGAGCAAGCGCGAATAGGAACGCTATGGGCCGGCCCGGTCCGCGTTCGGGTAGCGTGCGTGGAGCTGCATGGTAACGTGCAGACAAGATAAATGACCGTTCACGACAGAACCCGGCTTATAGGCCCACTCAGCAACTATGTTGACGCTGCGACGGCGTCAGCTGGCCGATTTGGCGCTCATTCGTCGGTCGTCGCCATAAGGCGTGCTCCCTCCTCTTTCGGGCCAAATCGACTCAGCTGACGCCGTCTCGCTGTTTTTATCTGGTCATCGGCAGCCTCATTTCTGTTGCAATCTCGTCTTTCAAGGCACCTTGCTCGCGCTGACGGGTTCTCGCTTTCGTTTACGGAATCATTGACGTTGCCGTTCTATTTACCGGGATTAACGGTATACGGTCTTTGCCGTATTATTGAGGCTGCTTGTTGCCGCGCTTAGTTTTGTTGAGGGGCTTTGTTGGACAGCTATTTTACTCTGCAATCGAATATTGAGGCTTCGGGCGAGTTTGTGGACCGCAAGAGCCGGTTTATTGCCCAGCTGGTCCATATTGAGTCCGAGGATGAGGCGAATGCCTTTATCGAGATGGTTCGCAAGCGTCATTACGACGCTCGACACAATGTTCCCGCGTGGATTTTGGTCGATGGACGCGAGCGCCAGAGCGATGACGGTGAGCCGAGCCGCACGAGCGGCATGCCGACGCTCGAGGTGTTGCGCGGCGCGGAGCTCAAAAATGTTTGCTGCGTGGTGACGCGCTATTTTGGCGGTACGCTGCTGGGGCCCGGCGGCTTGGTACGCGCCTATACCGCGGCGACGCAGGCCGCGGCTCAGGAGGTCGGGCAGATCGTTGAGATGACAAGCGTCGTGCCGGTTGACGTGCATGTGGCCTATCCGCAGTACGAGCAGGTGCTTCGCTTGGCGCAGGATTCGGGTGCCAAGATTTCGGATACCGATTACGCGGACGCCGTGACACTTCATTTGGTGTTTAAGGCGGGGGAGCAGGAGCCGTTTTGCGCTAAGATGCGCGAGCTTATGGCGGGGCGTGAGGAGATTGAGGTCGGCGCTCCCGAGTTTGCCGAGTTCTAACGGCGACGGCCGGCGTGCTTTTGGATTGATTCCAAGCGCGCCGGCTGTCGATTTATGTTGCCGCCGTTTACTCGGCGAGCTGCTTTAGCACATCGCAGGCGATCTCGACGGCATCGTCGATACAGCCGGGGCAGCTGCGGAGCGGACCCTTGTCCGATCCGATGCCCTTGAGCGTGCCGCAGACGGTCGTCGTGTTCTTCTCGCCAAAACGCTTGGCGATTTCGCGCGACAGCTTGTAGGTCTGGCCCTTGGTCTTGGGGTTTTCCATGCCGTCGCTCATCACAAAGCCCATGATGGCCACGGCGCCCGAGATGGCGCCGCAAGTTTCGGTCATGCCGCCCATGCCGGCGCCAAAGCCCTCGGTGAGGGTAAAGGCGGTCTGGGGGTCGAGCCCGACGGCAGGTGCGAGCGTGCAGGCAACGGCCTGGGCGCAGTTAAAGCCACGGGCGTGGTATTCGGCAGCTTGAGCCTGACAGGCGGTGATGTCGAGCTGGGTTGTATCGATTTGCTTCATCGTTGTCTCCTTGGTCACGGTGTACCCGCCTATGGTACCTGTGACGGGGCATGTAATCATCGAGAGCTTCATGTATGCCTCATTTTTATCTATCGAGCAAATGCCCAAGGTTTGGGATAAATACCCCTGATCAATTTGTCCATTAACCTACCTTTGGGATGGGTTGAGAGGGGTGCAGGGTAGCGGTATCGTGAACCGAATAAAACGTAACCCAGGCAAGGGAGCTAGATATGAGCGAGCAGACCATCGGTACCACATGTGTTCAGGGCGGCTATCACCCGGGAGATGCCGAGCCGCGTCAGGTGCCCATCTACCAGTCCACCACGTGGAAATACGACACGTCCGAGCACATGGGCAAGCTGTTTGACCTGGAGGAGTCGGGCTACTTCTACAGCCGTCTGCAGAACCCCACGTGCGATCTGGTTGCCGCCAAGATCTGCGAGATGGAGGGCGGCACCGCTGCGATGCTCACGAGCTCGGGTATGGCTGCGAACTTCCTCGCGATCTTTAACGTGGCCGGTGCCGGCGATCATGTGGTCGCGAGCTCTGCCATTTACGGCGGTACGTATAACCTGCTCGCCCACACCATGGGCCGCATGGGCGTGACCTGCACGTTCGTCGCCCCCGACTGCACCGATGAGGAGCTCGAGGCTGCCTTTCAGCCCAACACAAAGCTCGTCTTTGGCGAGACGATCGCCAACCCCGCCCTTGCCGTGCTCGATATTGAGCGCTTTGCCAAGGCCGCACATGACCACGGTGTGCCGCTGATGGTCGACAACACCTTCCCGACACCCGTGATGTGCCGTCCCTTTGAGTGGGGCGCCGACATCGTTACGCACTCCACCACCAAGTACATGGATGGACATGCTGCCTACCTGGGCGGCGTGATCGTCGACCACGGCCAGTTTGACTGGATGGCCCATGCGGACAAGTTCCCGGGTCTCACCACGCCTGACGAGAGCTATCACGGCGTGACCTATGCCGAGAAGTTCGGTCGCGAGGGCGCCTTCATTACCAAGGCAACCGCTCAGCTCATGCGCGACCTTGGCCCCATGCAGAACCCGCAGGCGGCGTTCTTCCTGAACAGCTCGCTCGAGAGCCTCCATGTGCGCATGACGCGTCATTGTGAGAACGGCCTGGCCGTTGCCAAGTTCCTGCAGAGCCATCCCAAGGTGCGCTTCGTGAGCTATCCGGGCCTGGAGGGCGATAAGTACTATGACCTGGCTCAGAAGTACATGCCCAACGGTACCTGCGGCGTTGTGAGCTTTGGCTTTAACGGTGGTCGCGCTGCGGCCGAGACCTTTATGAAGAGCCTCAAGCTCGCCCAGATTGCCACGCACGTGGCCGACGCCCGCACGTGCTGCCTGCATCCCGCTAATGCCACGCATCGCCAGATGAACGATGAGGAGCTCATCGCCTGTGGCATCTCCGCCGACATGGTGCGCCTGTCGTGCGGCCTCGAGGACACGGCCGATCTGATTGCCGACCTTGAGCAGGCGCTCGAGCAGTGCTAGGCTAGCTCCGTACAAGGTGCCGATGCTGGCAGAAAGCTTCGGTGACCTTTCGTTCCGATTCCGTAGGCGGGACCCCAATCGCGGCTGTTTGCAGGCGATCGGGGCCCCGTTTTTTGCGTTAGGCCACTCGAAAGGATGGATATGGAGAAAACTGCAGAGCAGCTGCGCCGCGAGCACATTGCCCTTGAGGGCGACACCCATGGCAAGAACAAATGGGCGATTCTGTTTACTGTGCTCATCATGACGTTTATGGTGTGTTTGGATTCGACCGTCGTGACCGTGGCGCTGCCCGTGATGCAAAAGGAGCTGGGCGTGGGCCTCGATCGCATTCAACTGGTGAGTTCGGTGTACCTGCTTGCGACATGCGTGGCTATGTTGCCGTTTGGCCGTCTGGGCGACGTGCGCGGCAAGGTGAATGTGTTCCAGCTGGGCGTCATCGTCTTTTCGGTCGGTTCGCTGCTGTGCGGCCTTTCGGCCTCGCTCGAGGTTCTTATCCTGGCACGCATTGCTCAGGGCATCGGTTGCGCGGCGGCCATGGCTAACAACATGGGTATCATCACCGAGTCGTTTCCGGCGCGCGAACGAGGCCGTGCCATGGGTATTCTCGCGACCTTCGTGGCCCTCGGCATGATGTGTGGCCCCGTGCTCGGCGGCATGCTGGTGGCAAGCTTTCCCTGGGAGAGTATCTTCCTCATCAACCTGCCTATTGGCGTCATCTCGTTTATCGTGGGGCTCTATACGCTACCGCATGTTAGGCCGGAGGCCGGCGAGCGCCCCATGTCGCTGGCGGAGGCCGCGCGTCGCTGCTTTGCAAATTCGGCCTTCACCATCAACCTTGCCTGCATGCTCATCGTGTTCGTTGGCATTGGCACATCCGAGTTTATTCTGCCGTTCTATTTTCAGGATGCGCATGGGTTTGGGTCTGACGTTTCGGGCCTGCTGTTTTTGGCGCTGCCGATGGTGAATGCCTTTATCGGCCCGCTTTCGGGTACGGTTTCGGACCGTGTTGGCTGCGAGGGCCCCACGGCGGTTGGCCTGGGCGTGTACGTGTGCGGTCTCTTTGCGGTAAGCACGCTCGACGAGCACTCTTCTATCCCCGTGATCGTGTGCTGCGTCGCATTTATGTCGTGCGGTACGTCGATTTTCCAGAGTCCCAACAATTCGTTGTATATGGGCTCGGCTCCGCGCGAGGCACTTGGTTTTGCGGGCAGCTTGGGCAGTTTGGCGCGCTATGCTGGCATGGCACTCGGCATTACGGTGGCGTCGAATATCCTGTATGGGCAGATGAGCGTGGCGATGGGCGAGGCTGTGACCAGTTTTGTTGCAGGCCGTCCGGATGTGTTCCTATTCGGCTTTCGCTCGGTGTTCTACGTGCTTATGGTTGTGGCCGCCGTGGGCTTTGCGCTCGCCATGGTGCGTTTGGTGAAGATGCACGCCCGCCATTAGCGTGTTGGGAGGCTGTCTGCCACGATTCGCGCCGTCCCAAAAAGACTGGTTTGTGGTGCGATGCGGCTTGTGGGGCGGGCGGGGGTCGGTCCGTGGTAGACTATCGAACAACGTTTATTAATCGCGCGGTATCGTTGCCGCGAGAAGGGGTTGCGCCATGCAGGAGCTTGAGGATCGTATTCGCCATGACGGCATCGTAAAGGCCGGTAACGTCCTTAAGGTTGATGCCTTCCTCAACCACCAATGCGACGTTGAGCTGTTCGACCACATGGGCGCCGAGTGGGCCCGTCTGTTCGAGGGTGTCGAGATCAACAAGATCCTGACGATCGAGGCTTCGGGCATTGGCATGGCTTGCATTGCGGCCCAGCATTTTGGCGGCGTGCCGGTGGTCTTTGCCAAGAAGGCACAGTCCATCAACCTCGACGGCGAGCAGTATGCCACGACCATCTACTCCTTTACCAAGCAGAAGGAGTACCCGGTTATCGTTGGCAAGCGCTTCTTGTCCGAGGGCGACAAGGTCTTGATTATCGACGACTTCCTGGCCAACGGCTGCGCGCTCGAGGGTCTTATCAAGATCTGTGAGGCTGCGGGTGCCGAGGTTGCCGGCATTGGCATCGCCGTTGAGAAGGGCTTCCAGGGCGGTGGCGATAAGCTCCGCGAGCGCGGCTTCCGCGTTGAGAGCCTGGCCCGTATTGCCGAAATGGACTGCGAGAACGGCGAAATCACGTTCGCCTAGGCGCGCAGCACAAGCGATTGGTATGCGATGTGACAAAGGGACTGTCCCTTTGTCACATTTTTTGTATGAGGGGAGGTGTCGATATGGATGAGAACAAGATGGGATGGCGCGAGTATGCGCGCTATGCCGAGATGTCGGTCGAGGAGTTGGCGCGCGATTGCGAGGTGCAGGTGTTTCGCGCGACAGGTCCGGGCGGGCAGGGCGTGAACACGACGGATTCAGCGGTGCGCATGAAGCATGGGCCCACGGGGATTACCGTGACGGCGCGCGAGAGCCGCAGCCAGTTTCAGAATCGTGCGAGCTGTTTGCGTAAGCTGAGGGCAGAGCTTGAGCGTCGCGGGCGTCCACCGCGTCGACGCGTAAAGACCAAGGTGCCTCAACGCTCTCGCCAGCACAGGCTCAACGACAAGCACTTCAACGCGATTAAAAAGGCCAACCGTCGCAAACCGGGCAGCGACGAATAGCCACCCCTAAGTTGCGGTGAAATAGGGACTGTTTATGCGGCTAAAGCCGCAAGGCAGTCCCGCAACTTAGGTGGGGTTAGCGGGTGGGGTGCCAGACGTGGAGGGCTCCGCTGAGGATGTCGACCTCGATGCGCGAGGCGACGATGGGCTCACCGTCGGCCTGGATGGGGTAGTCGGGCTCCTCAAAGATAAGCTCGGCATGGCGACAGCGACGCATACGAACCGGTGGCAGCTTGGTATGGTGGCCGTCTTTGGCCGAAAGGAACATGGGAAGCGCGACCGCGCGCGGAACGGGGCCGCAGGCGTAGCAGACGTCGAATATACCGTCACAGGGGTCGGCGTCGGGACAGATGCGATAGCCCGAGCCATAGGTAGGACCCAGCTGAATCGCCATGATGATCGCCCTCACGCGCTCGGCGGGCACCCCGTCAAAGCTGACTGTCATGGGGTAGTTGCGATAGCGTAGGCCAAACTGCTCAAGTCCCGAGAGGGTGTAGAGCGGCGCGCCCGTCAAGCCCGTCATTTTGCGCAGCTCGGTGGTTCCAAGGCCGATGGCGGCATCGATGCCAACCGAAAGCGTCTGGTCGTAGTACTCAACGGTAGCCTCGCCGCTGCCGCTCGCAGGGCTCCACGAGCGAATGCGCCCGATGTCCTGACGCTGCAGCTCGCAGGTGAGCAGCGCGCCAAAATCCTTGCCGGAAAAATCGTCGATGCCGAGCGTCTGGGCAAAATCGTTGCCGGAGCCCACGGGCAGGACGGCAAGAGCGGGGCGGGCGTCCTCCTTTTGCGTCATAAGCCCGTTGACGACCTCGTGAATCACGCCGTCGCCGCCAAGGGCGATAACGGTGCGATAGCCCTGAGCCTGTGCGGCCAGCTCCTTGGCGTGTCCCATACGCTCGGTCAACACCAGGTCAAACAGGGATGCGCGTGCAGTCATATCCAAAAAGCGCTGCAGGCGCTCGGCAACTTCGTGCGCCGCACCCGACTGGGCGGCTGGGTTGGCGATGATGAGCGTGCGACCAAAATCAGTTGCGTGCATGGGGCGACTCCCGGCGTATGACGTGACGGTGCGGTCGCGCTCAGGTCGAATTGCCCCCGATTGTGGCTGCACGGCGAATACTTACGTCTACTCTATCAGGTCGTTGTGGCGCTCGATAGCATCCGCTACCGTACCGCCCTCATCCACAATAAGCGAACGGCGCTTGGGAGAGATGATGCGCTGGGCGGGGTACACGCCGCGGTGCCCGCCGGTTAGGTAGCTGATAAAGGCCACGATGACAAAGAACCCGGCGGCCGTGCCGTGGAACAGGTCGATGGCCATCATACAGGTGGTGATGGGCACGTTGAGGCCGGCACAGAACACGCCGAGCATGCCCAGCGCCGCCAGAAAGCTGGGGTCGATTCCGACGAGGCAACCGATCCAGCCGCCGAGCGCCGCACCGATGCCAAACAGGGGCGTGACCTCGCCGCCTTGGAAGCCCGCGCCCAGGGTAAGCGCTGTGACGACCAACTTGATGGCTGCGTCCGCCAGGGTGGTGTTGCCGGCAAATCCGGCGCCGGAAAGCCATGTGGAAAGGCCGGCGTAGTCCCAGGCGTCGAGGAGGGCATACGCGGCCAAAACCACGAGTGCGCCTATAAGTGCGCGAACGAGGTAATTGGTGATAAAGCGACCGTACAGGCTCTTGACGGTTCGAACCGACCACGCAAAGAGGCGTGCCGTCAGACCGAAGATGATGGCGCTGATAACAACGATGACGACCGTTTTGGGCGTCATGGCGGGAACGCTGGCGATGACATTCGCTTCGTACTCGGTACCTAGGGCGAGTGATGTAAAGTAGCCGGTAAACGAGGCGACCAGGCAGTAAATGCCCGCGGTGTAGTCAATCTTGCCGATAAAGCACATCTCCATGCCAAAGAAAGCTCCGGCAAGGGGCGAACCGAATACGGCACCAAAGGCCGACGAGATGCCGGCGAGCATGAGGTCGTGGTGGTCATGCTTTTTGAGGTGGGCGAGGCTCGAGATGTTGCTGGCGATGGTGCCGCCGATCTGCACTGCGGCCCCCTCGCGACCGGCCGATCCGCCCGTTAGGTGTGTGAGCGTGGAGCACACAAACGTGAGGACGGCCATGCGCATATGGATGAGGCGTGTGCCCAGAGCGGAGTCGATGACCAGGTTGTTGCCACGCTTTGCGGCGAGACCGTGGTTCTTGTAGACCCATGCGGTGGCCATGCCCACAACGGGAAGCAAGGCGTAGACCCACACATGGTGCTCGCGATAGTCGGTCGCGATATTCAGCGAGGCCAAAAACGCCCAAGCGGCAACGCCCATGGCGAGCGAGACGATGACGACGAGTGCGAGCAACTTGGCGCTCGCGAGTAGGTTGCGGGCGTTGCGGCGCGTGTCGGCAGCCAAGAGATGCTCAGAGCGGGTGAGCTGATGCCTGCCTGCCGTGATGACGTCGTTCAGGGAGAAAAAACCGCCTTCGTCGAGCGGCTGGGAATGATCCTGCGCTTCGTTTGCGCTTTCGGGTTTGTCGTTATGAGCCATACGTTCCTCTTTTAGGTTGCAACGCAAGCATTATAAAACGCGGTAAACGCGACGAGCCGGTGGGTTGGTTTCGATTCTGATTCGTGGCTTGCGGCCGACAGGTGTATTTGCGGGTACAGGCCAAGTCGCGGTCGTGCGTCTGGGGATTATACTGAGACAAGCATAAAGAATCGGCGCCCCTGTTGTGCGCCGTGGCATTAAGAGGTGCATATGGCAGAGAAACTCATTCCGCTGGAGGACGCGCAGTCGATTGTTCTGTCGCACGTTGCTCCGACCGATCTCGTTGAGATTCCCGTGTGGCAGGCC
>CAJMBB010000015.1 GCA_905211615.1 uncultured Collinsella sp.
ACCTCGTCGATGATGAGCACGTCGGCTGCCTGTATCTTGCGCCGACGACGGGTCTTGATGGTCTTCAGCAGATTCGGCGTCAGCACGTTGGCGAGTCCGACGCCGCTCCACGAGTGGATGGTCTGGCCGTCGATATGCGTGGCGGCGATGCCCGTTGACGCGGTGACGGCCACGTTCGCGCCGTCTGCGCGCGCCTGCCGGATGAACTCGTTCAGCACGTACGTCTTTCCTGCGCCGGGCGCACCCGTCAGGAACACGTTCGCGCCGGCGTTCAGAATCGCGAGCGCCTCAGACTGCCGCATATGCCCTCCTTAAGCTCATGCATCACGCACGATCCGCGCGCCCTGGCGTATGACATCGCTCGCCCGCGGGCTCAGACCAGCCGGCGTACCACCTGCAGCACGCCGTGCTCGGTGTTGGCCGGCGCGATGTACCGCGCCGCGCGTTTCAGATCCGGATGCGCGTTGGCCATGGCGAACGACCATCCGCCGGCGTCGAGCATCTGCAAATCGTTGAGATAGTCGCCGAACACCGCCGTCTGCGCGGACGTGACGCCGAGATGCCGCTGCAGCGCGACGACACCCTGCCGCTTGTCGGTTCCGGGATTCATGATATCGACCCAGTGCGCTCCGGATACCACCACCTGATGGGTGCGTTCCACATCGCCCAGCAGGTCCGCGGCCATGCCCTGCGCGTCGCCGAAATCGAAGATCGCCAGTTTCAGCACGGTTTCACCCTCGGTCTCCAGCACCTCGTGCAGGTCGTCCACGATGCGCAGCGCCTTGTAGTATTTGGAGCATTCCTCGACGAACGGCCTGTCCTGACGCTGGATGTACGCCGTGTTCAGACCGCATACCACGAGTCCGATGTCATGCGAGCCCGACGCCACCGCGGCGTCCACCAGATCGATCAGCGTACGCGTGATGCCCCAGCTCACCCCGTGCACGTCGATGACGTTGTCGTCGGCGACCACGACGTTGCCGTTCTCCGCGATATACGACATGGCGCCGTCGACGCGGTCCGCGAACATGGAGCGCAGCGTGGCGAGCTGGCGGCCGGAAGCCGGCACGAACTCGACACCCTTGGCGTGCAGCTCGTCGAGCAGCGGCCAGAAGTCATCGGGGATGTTGCTGTCGCCGTCCAGCAGCGTGCCATCCATGTCCGCCACGATCAGGCGGATGTCGTGCGGCTTGTCGCAGATGGCGGTCCAATCGTTCGCGGTCATGGTGTCGTTCCTCTCAGTCGTGTGCGTGACGTTTTCTGTTTTTCGAGACCGGCCGGCTACTTATTCAGCAGGCTGGTGGCGACGATCTGGTCGGCGATGGCCTTCGACTCGGCCTCGTTCGGGCCGGGAGCCGGCGCCATGAACGCCTGACGGTAGTAGCGAAGCTCGTCCAGCGACTCGATGATGTCCCGCCGTTCTTGGCGGGGCGGTTCTCATACACCGCGGGGTACCAGCGGCGCGCGAGCTCCTTCAGCGTGCTCACGTCCACGCTGCGGTAGTGCAGATGGCTCATGAGACCCGGCATGTAATGGTCGAGGAATTTCTTGTCGGAGCCGATGGTGTTGCCCGCGAGCAGCGGCCTGACTCCGTCCGGCGTGAACCGCAGCACGTATTCGGTGACCTTGCGTTCCGCCTCTTCGAGGCTCAGGCCGTGCTCCCATTCGTTGATGAGCCCGGAACGGGTGTGCATGGCGCGCACGAAGTCGTTCATGTGCGCGACGGCGGCGTCGGACGGCTTGATGACGTAGTCCACGCCTTCGTCCAACACGTTGAGGTCGAAATCGGTAGGCACCACTGACACCTCGACGAGCTCGTCGCCACCGAAGATGTCAAGTCCCGTCATCTCGCAATCAATCCAGATCAGGCGCGAATCCTTCGCGCTGTACGTTTCCGCATCATGGCTGTCGACCATCGCAAGCCGCCTTTCCTGCTGTGTTTTCCTAGGGAACGTTACAGGCTATAGCAGACCGGGGACGCACCGTCAGGCCAGCGGGAAAGAGAGCAGCATCGTAGTGCCGGACGGGGACGAGGACTCCACCGCGACCGAGCCCCCCATACCGGTTCGCCACGTCACGGGCGAGCGCGAGGCCGAGCCCGTACCCTTGGTGCGCGGTGCCGTCATCGTCCCGGGCGAAGCGGCGGAACAGTCGTTCGGGATCGCCGCCGATGCCCGGTCCATGGTCGGACACGCGGATCTGCGCCCATTTGCGATGACGCGCACACCCGAGCAACACGGCCCTGCCGTCCGGATCCTTGATGATGCCGGAGTGCGGCTTGAGCACGCCCAGTCGCCCACCACCACGCTGGCCGTCTGGGCGTTGAACCCCCGCAGCAGCGCGCGCAACCGGTCCTGCAGTTCAATGAAGTGGAACGGCTTGGTCAGGTAGTCGTCGGCGCCGGCATCGAGCGCGCGGATCTTATCCGCATCCTCGCTGCGCGCCGAGACCACAATGATCGGCATGCCCGACCATGTGCGCACCGACTCCACCACCTTGACGCCGTCCATATCGGGCAGGCCCAAATCGAGCAGCACGATGCTCGGCGTCTGCGATGAGGCGGCAGCGATGGCGGCATGGGCGGTCTCCACGGCCATATGGCGCAAGCCGTGCGCCTCGAGCGCGGCAACGATTAGGTTGCGAACGGCGGGGTCGTCCTCAACGACCAAGATGAGCGGTTTTACGGCAGAGTTCGGCACAGCGCTACTCCTTATCAAACGAAACGTCGGCGACGGGAAGCTCAATCGTAAAGACCGAGCCGTGCGGGTCCGCCGCGGCAACCTCTATGCTACCGCCATGCGCCAACGCAATGGAGCGGCAGAGTGAAAGACCCAGGCCCACGCTGCGGTGGCTGTCGGCCAGACCGTGGTTGGCGGTATAGAACGACTCAAAGATGCGTTCACGGTCCTCGGGTGCGATGCCCGGGCCGTCATCGGCCACCGAACACGCCACGCGTCCATCGTCGACACTAATCGAGATCATGATATGCGAGCCTGCGGGCGTATAGGTGATGGCGTTGTTCACCAGATTGACCACCAGCTGCACCATCAGGCGCGCATCGACATTGACGAGCGCCGGCTCATCGCACGCCACCACTTTAAGGTCATGCTCGCGCACGGCCGGGTTCACGTGGCGCAGCGCCTCCTCGACGATATCGTCCATGAGCTCGAGCGTAGTCGACAGGCGCATACCGCCGCCCTCGAGCTTGGTGATGGCGAGCAGGTTCTCGACGGTAGCGTTGAGCCATTGCGCATCCGAGCGAATGGACAGGAGCAGGCCGCGGCGCGTCTGGGCATCGAGCACCGCGGTGCCGGTCGAGCCCTGATCGAGCAGGACATCGGCATTGCCCGAAATACTGGTAAGCGGCGTACGCAGATCGTGCGAGATGGAGCGCAGCAGGTTGGCGCGCAGCTGTTCGTTTTTGGCGAGCACCGCCGCCTCCTCGCGGGCCTCCATGGCGCGGGCGCGATCGAGTGCCAGCTCGCCTTCGCTCACGATGGCATCGGCAAGTGTTCGCTCCTCGTGCGTCAGCACGTCGGGCTCGGCAACGATAGCCAGCACGCCCACCACCGAGGCGGGGTCGCCCGAGCGCACGAAGCCGTCGCCCGTGCGAACCGTCAGGTATATACCGTAGAACGCCGAGCCGCCATAGGTGGCATCGAGCGGCGTTCCCACATAGGCGGACGCCGAAAGCCGCGGCGGCATCTGCGGCGCCAGCTCGTGCACCGGCACGGCATCGCCCACGGCCGTGTACGTCGCACGCGGCAGCAGGTCATCGCCCTCGACGTCGGCGCTGTACCACACGACCGGACAGCCCGAAAGACGCGCCAGCTGCGTGGCCATGGCGTGAACGATCTGCTGCTCGTCGGCGCAGCGCTGGAGCATGCGGTTGGTCTCGAGCACCATATGCGTGCGACGGTCGCTGGCGGCAGCCTGCGCCAAGGCCCGGCGCAGGGCTAACGCAATCGAGCTCGATACAAGCGAGACCACAAACATGATGAAGAACATGCCGGGATAGACGCGGTCGATAAACGACAGCGAGCAGCGCGGGTCGACAAACAAGAAGTTGTAGAGTGCCACGGCGGCAGCCGAGCTCAGCAAGCAATACAGGCGACTCCAGGTAAAGAATGCGCACAGCTGAACGGCGAACACATAGACGATCATGATGCTGGGAGCAAGACCGGGGCGGTCGAGCAGCGCGCCCACGATCGTCGCCGCTAACAGCAGCCCCGCCGCCACGCAGATGTCGTACAGGGGGCCGCGACGCGTCGACGTCGTGCGCCGCCACCAAAAGCTATCGGCAATATCGCCGTCCGTACGGACGTCCATCAGCGCCCCGCCCCTCTCTCAAAAACAAAACCACCACAAAGGGACAGGCACCTTTGTGGTGGTTTCCCTTGTGGTGGTTCCAAGTGTATAGCCTTTGCAACCTGCGGTCGTTAGACAAACAACACGTGCGCGAGCAGCGCGCAAACGCACGCCGCGACAAGCAGCGTAACCACGATCGAGATCACGCGGTCGGCCATGTCCATGTTGGCGCGATTCGTAAAGAACCGATCTTCGGCGGCGTCGACGCGCGCCTCACGCACCATTTCGACCACCGCCTCACGGCCATCGAGCGCCTTTGTATCCATGTTTACCTCCCCGGCCTCAATCTTGTCCATCGAAAACCAACTCCATGCAGCCTGTCGGTGACTACGGCCGCTCGTTGGGGGCCAGGCGCTGCATCTTGTTCACAGCCTTGAACTTGGTGAACAGCGGCACGTACTCAAAGCTCACGTTGGAGTTCTCCAGGCCGTACCAACGCGCGGGCGTGCCGGCGGCACGGCGGATGATGTACTTGAGCGTGATAGCCGTACGCTCGCTCGGCTCCACATCGCTTTCGGGTGCCAGCAGCTTACGGATCAGGACGAACTTGAACGTGCCGATGTTACCCGGATCCTTGTAGACCGAGTAGTCATGCGTCTGCGGCGGCAGCTCGCCAGTGGCGGCCAGGTCCTGAACAACCTGACGCAAGTAGGCATTGACGCGCTGGTTAATCTTGTAGCCCAGGTACAGATGCACGCGGAACACGTAGTCGGTGCCGAACGTCTCGACCGAATAGGCAAAGGTGTGCGGTTCGTCCATGGTCTCGACATTCACAAACCACCAAGCGTGGGCACGCTTGGGATGCTTGTCCAAGATCGAATAGACGATATCGCGGTCGATGTAGTCGGTATGGGTGTCCTTGGTCAGGTACACGATGTTGTCGCTCATGCGCTCGTAACGGTCGTCGTCGCGCAGGCGCTTGAGCTGCGGCAGGTAGCTACGCAGCGGCAGCAGCGTAAACTGGCGCTGCTCGACCGCCGTGCCGTTGTACCAGCACACCATAATGCCCATGATGAGTGCAGCCATGAGGATGGTGAAGTAGCCGCCGTGGAAGAACTTGGTGAGCGAGCTCACGAAGAAGAAGCCTTCGAGCAAAAGGAAGAAGGCCGCGAAGATCCACGGAGCAACCTTGAGCTTGCGCTCCTCGTGCAGGTAGAAGAAGAGCAGCAGCGTGGTGCACATCATAGTCAGCGTAATGGCAAGGCCGTAGGCGGCTTCCATATGCGCCGAGTTCTGGAACAGCAGCACCACGATGACGCAGCCGACAAGCATGACGTTGTTGACCATGGGGATGTAGAGCTGGCCCTTGGTCTCGGCAGGGTAGAAGACCTGCATGTGCGGCATAAGGTCCAGGCGGCTGGCCTCGGACACCAGCGAAAACGCGCCGGTGATGAGCGCCTGCGAGGCAATGATGGCCGCGACGGTGGAAAGGCCTACGGCAAACGGGCGCAGGCCCGGGGCGAGCATCTGGTAGAACGGGTTGAGGTCGGCAATGCCCATGAGCTCGGGGTTGGCAGCGTTGTTCATAAGCCAAGCGCCCTGACCCATATAGGACAGCAGCAGGCAGCACTTAACGAATGGCCAGGTAGCGTAGATGTTGCCGCGGCCGACGTGGCCCATGTCGGAGTAGAGCGCCTCGGCACCGGTGGTGGCGAGGAAGCAGCTGCCCAGAATCATGATGCCCGCGTGGTTGTTGGGGCTCAGCAAAAAGGCAATGCCGCGCAGCGGGTTGAGGCACAGCAGCACGGCGGGGTGCTGGAATACAAAAAACAGACCCGTGCCGCCCAGGAACAGGAACCACAGCGTCATGATGGGGCCAAAGGCGTGACCGATCTTGGCCGTACCGATGCGCTGCACCAAAAAGAGCGCGATGATGATGGCGAGCGTAATGGCGACGACGCGACCCTGGTCATCGCCCAGCACGGCATGGACCGCCGGGATGGTGCGCAGGCCCTCGATGGCCGTGGTAACGGTAACGGCCGGCGTCAGGATGCCGTCGGCGAGAAGCGCGGCGCCACCCAGCATGGCGGGGATGATAAGCCACTTGCCGCAGCGCTTGACCAGGCTGTACAGGGCAAAGATGCCGCCCTCACCATGGTTATCGGCGCGCAGCGAGATGAGCACATACTTGATGGTGGTCAGCAACGTGACCGTCCACACGACAAGGGAGAGCGCGCCGAGCACGAACTCCTCCGTGACGCTTCCGATGCCGCCGTTGCCGGCGACGAGCGCCTTGGTTACATACATAGGGCTGGTGCCGATATCGCCGTACACCACGCCCAGCGTGACGAGCATCGCCGAGATGCTCACAGGAATCGCAGCGTGCGAGGCTGCCTCCTTGGCCTTTTGTTCCATAAGCCGGTTTCCTCCCAACTTTAATGTTCGAAGGGATTATAGGTAATCGGCCCATGTTTTAATGCACTGTTTTCCCAGCTAAATAAACATTTATACGGCCTTTAGGCCACCTCGGCGATATGGAATGTGACAAAGGGACTGTCCCTTTGTCACATCGCCGCATTCGTTACTTGCCGAGCCAGTTTTTGAACCACCACTCCATGGAACGGCTCATCTCGGCCATAAAGGGGCTCGTGTGCTTGCGGGTGTAGATATCCACCACGCGCTCGCCTACCTCGCGGGCATGCGGACGGAACATCGCGTCCATCTCGGCCACCTGCGCGTCCATGGTCGCAGCATCGGCGCGGCAGTAGCGCTCCTCGTGCACCAGGTTCACCACGGGATGCGCAATAGCCGGGCGCTCCTTGCGGGGCGTGCCGATGATGAGCATCGACAGCGGCATGGTATAGGGCGGCAGATCGAGCAGCTCGGCAACTTCCTCGGCATTCTCGACGATATCACCGATATAGCAGCTCCCCAGGCCCAGAGCCTCGGCGGCAACCACGGCGTTTTGCGCGGCGATCACGGCGTCCTGGGCCGCGATGGCAAAGTCGCCCAAACCCGGCGCGCGGCGGGGCGCCTTACCCGTGCGCTCGACAAACTCGGGCTCAAAGCAGCCCACGTGCTCAAACAGATCGATCCACTTGGCATAATCGACCACAAATATTAGTGCCCAGGGCGCCTTGGCGATCATGGGCTGGTGGTCGCACAGGTCGGCCAGACGGTCCAGCGTAGCCTGCTCGCGGATGCTCACGATGGAATACATCATCATGGCGCCCGCCGACGGCGCACGACTCGCCGCATGCAGAATCGCCGCCCGCTGCTCGTCGGTCACCGCCACGGGACGGTCATCGTCATCACGCGCGAAGGCACGCGTGGAGGAACGGTGCTCCAACGTGTCCAGCACCGCATTGCCCGTCGTCTCGACCGGATAGCCGCACGTATCCACAGCCTTGGTGCAAACCTGCTCGCTCATCGCCCTGCCCTCGCCATTTCTTTAAGAAGCCTTTACGTTTCCGTGTAATTCCCGTCCATTATCGCGCAGGTCGCCACTACATTGCGCCACACCGCCACACGTGCGCGTTAATATGGCTGGTTGTTGTGCGCAGCCACCAATTGCAGCGCATATCTTGGTAACAATCGGGTAAACCCCCGCTTTCGTAGGTTTTAGTTTGTGAGGAGTCTCAGCATGTTCGCTGCCGCCATCTCGCTCGTCGGTCTTGCGGCGACCGTCTACCTTGTCTTGCGCGAGGCCAAGGCCATTCGCGCACAGTCGGGCACCGTCACCAAGGGCGCCTTCGCCTGGAGCGTCGCCTTCGGCCTGTTCCAGCTCTTTTTGACCGTCTGGGGCGCTATTGGCCTCGTCGCGCAAAACGAGCCGCTCGCCTTTGTGATGCTCATCCTGACCAATGCCATCCTCACCGGCTGCGCCTGGGCCAGTATCGCCCGCGACCGCATCGCCCCGCGCGTCTTTGCGTTCGCCGGGCCCGACGCCCCCGCCCCCACCGGCAAGCTCGCCCGCCTGCGCGGCGCCTTTGTGGGCAAACCGCTCGTCGCCGCCGTCCTGTGCCTGCTGCTCGCCGGCGTCTTTGCGCTGCTGGGCATGGAGGTCTCGTCCAACCACGACTTTACCTGGGTCTACCCCCTGTGCATCCTGCTCGAGTGGGCCATCATCACCACGCTCATGGTCGGCCTGTTCTTCCTGTTCCAGCGCCACGGCGCAGCTCCCGCGGTCCTGGCCTTTGCCCTCTTTGTCCTGGGCATTGCCGAGTTCTTCGTCATCACGTTTAAATCCATGCCCATCCAGCCGGGCGACCTTTCGGCCATCTCCACCGCCGCCGCGGTCGCCGGCACCGGCTACACCTTCTCCATCTCGCTGTTCTGCGTGCTGTCCATGGGCTTTACCGCCATCGCCATGCTGCTGTGCGAGTACGCCGGCCTGGTGGCACCGCACCGCCAGAAGGGCGCCGCCAACGCCAAGCGCATGCTGCTCACCGACCTGCTCGTCGCCGTGCTGTGCCTGGGCGGTGTGACCGCACACGTCACGCTCATCGACTACTACAACACCCTCGGCATCACCGTCTACACCTGGCGCCCGCTCGAGAGCTACTGGCGCGAGGGCTACCTGCCTGCCTTCATTAGCGCGGCGCAGTCCATTAAGCCGCCCAAACCCGCCGACTACTCCGTCGATGACGCCAAGGCCACGCTCAAAATGTACGCCAAAGCCTACGACAAGTCCGACGCGGCCAAGAGCGACGAGCGCGCCGCCGCAAAGGAGCAGTTCGACAGCGAGAAGCCCACGGTCATCGCCATCATGAACGAGACCTTCTCGGATCTGTCGATCTACCAGAACATGCGCGCCGGCTACGAGGGCCCGCAGTACTTTAAGAACCTGTCCAACTGCCTCAGCCGCGGCAAGCTCTACGTAAGCGCCTACGGCGGCGGTACCGCCAATACCGAGTTTGAGTTTATGACCGGCAACTCCATGGCCAACCTGGGCTCGGGCGTGTACCCCTACACCATCTACAACATGGAAACGACCGGGAATCTGGCAGAGCAGTTCAAATCGCTCGGCTATTCCACCACGGCTATGCACCCCAACCACGCGACCAACTGGAACCGCGAGAACGTCTACAAGGACTTTGGCTTTGACCAGTTCCTGTCCATCAACGACTTCCAGGGCGCCGATACCCTGCGCGGCATGGTGACCGACCAGGCGACCTATGACAAGATTCTTGAGCTGCTCAACCAGAACGCCGATCCGCAGTTTATCTTCGACGTGACCATGCAGAACCACTCGGGCTACGATACGGGTCTGCTGCCGGTCGATAAGCAGATGCACCTGAATATCGACACGACCGATCTGGACGCCAAGACCGTCGAGGACGGCACGCTCTCCGATGTCGACGAGTATGTCTCGTGCATCGAGCAGTCCGACCAGGCGCTTCGCTACTTCCTCAACGCCCTGAGCAAGCTCGACCGCAAGGTGGTCGTGGTGTTCTGGGGCGATCACCAGCCGTTCTTCCCGTCCAAGTTCAATGACAAGTGGTTTACCGGCGAGGACGACGCTACGCATCAGGAGCGTCTGTGGCAGACCGACTACATCATCTGGGCCAACTACGACGTTGCCGGCTGCGACCAGACGAGCGAGGTCGGCGACCTGTCCACCAACTACCTGTCCACGCAGCTTATGCAGCTGATCGGCGCACCGCTGACCGACTACCAGAAAGCGCACATGACGCTGCGCGAGTCGCTGCCCGCCATCAACTCGGTCGGCTACGAGGACGCCAGCCTGCGCTGGGCGCTCTCCTCCAACGTCACCGGTGACGACGCCGATGCCGCAGCCGCAACCAAGGCGCGCGAGGATTACGCCAAGATGCAGTACTACGAGATGTTCCGCGACGGCAAGAACGTGTACACCGAGCACTTCCAGACCGAGGCCAACGAGACCGATCCCAACCTGGCGCCGGGCACGACCAAGATCAAGTAGCGACTAGCTGCAAGTTCATAACTGAAACGCCTGTCCGGGCGGAGGCATATAAGGTTCCCTGCTCGGACAGTCCTGCGCAAGACGGGGGCCACATTAAGTGGCCCCCTTTGCGTGCGGAACTCGCGATGAACCTTTTATACCTCCGCCCGGACAGGCGCCTTGTTGTTGGAGCGCGGCTTGTCATGGGGGGGTATCCGCAACATATATAAGTTGAAGGCCACGTCATGTGGCCTTTTTTGCATCCGGAAAGCATGTCCCACTATTCAGCTGGATTCCGGGATGTATTTTCCGGTTGAGGCTCGTTGGGAAAGTGCGTCCCACTTTGGGGGCTGATTCTGGGACGTGGTTTCCGGTTGGCTCTCATTGGGAAAGTTCATCCCATTTCTCGGCCTAATTATGGGATGCAGTTTCCCGTTGAGGACCCTTTGGGAAAGTGCGTCCCGGTCTGGGCGCTCAAACTGGGATGGATTTTCCGGATGAGGGCTTGACGGAAAATGTGTCCCGTTCCGGGCGCTAATTGTGGGATGCAGTTTCCGCTTGCGGAATCTCCACTCAACAGAAAACCCGGGTGGCCTGTTTTTTGGCTACCCGGGTTTTTGGGTTGTCGATATGTTCGACTGGCTACTAGTGGGTCTTGCGGCGCTTGATCAGCATGATGAGGGCTATCACTACGAGCGTTGCTCCCGCTGCTGCTGCGGTGGCGACTAGGGCGAATGTTTGGTCGCCGGTGTTTGCGAGGTTCTTCGCTGTGGTCGTAGTCTTGACCTTGGTGTCGGTCTTAGCTCCGTTGTCGGGCTTGGGCTTGTCCGGGTTCGTCGGGGTCTCAGGAGTCTCGGGGTCCTTTGAGCCTTCGGAATCGGTTGGGCCGGCGGTGTTTACCAGCGTATGGTCCAGGAACTTCTTGGCGCCCGCACTTGCCTGTGAGAACAGGCGGCGCGTGCGGATCGGGGTGGCGTTCACCGTTGTGGGCGCCGTCTCCTCGGCCTCGATATTCGCGAGCGTCGTGCCGGTGTCGAGGCCCACGTCGTTGTATCCCACGTGGCAGTAATACTGCGCACCGTCATCGTCTGCGGTCAGGTCAATCTCGAGCTTTGAGGCCGTTCCAGCCGCGAGGTTGCCATCGGCACCCACGAGCTTAAACTCTGTCTCGCCGCGGCCCTTGCGGTACCACATATAGGTCGGTGCCAGCCCTGTTTCGCTATCGTCGGCACCGAGTTGCTTCACATGGCCAATCGCCGAGAGCGTCAGGTGGCTTCCCGCCGTGCGCTCAACCGAAGAGTCGTATCCAAGATCCGACCCCTCCGCAGCATCCGCCGCAGGTCCGCTCACGGTCATCGTCATGCCATCGGGCATGGTCTTGACCGTGATGATTGCCGAGCGAATACCTGTTTCGGTCGTGGATCCATTCTTAACGGCGGCGATGGCGAATCGATACTCCGTATTGGGCTGCAGCCCATCCCACTTGAGCGAGGTCTGCGTGTTGTCGGCAATCTTCCAGCTATTGACGACCGCATCCGCCGCATTGCTCTGCAGCATGCCCACGCCGTAGCTAAAGCCACTCTTGTTTGCGAGTACATCGTCCCAGCTAAACGTAACGCTGGTCGAATCGACGGCGTTTGCCGTAAAGCCCGTCACGGCCGGCGCGTCGGGCATCTCGACGTCCTTAACGTCATAGCCCACGATCCAGAACTGGTCGGTGTCCTTGGTGCCGAGCTTGTCGCCCGAGTCTGCCTCGAACTTGTCGACATCCACCGCGTTGACGCCCAGACGCCACACAAAACCGTACTTGCCCTGCGCGGCCTCGGGCAGGTTGTCGACGGTGCCGCCGTATTCGGTCGATTCACTCGAGGAGTTACCCGTAGTAAAGCCGGCGTTGGCACCAAAGCACAGGCCGCCAAACAACTCGTGCTTTGCGAGCTTCGCGCCCATGACAACGCTGCCGTTCAGCGTCAAGCCGAGCTCGAGCTCCTGTTCCTTGCCCTCCTCGACTTCGATGGTCTGCTCAATGCTCGCCCCCGACTGCGCGGCGGCGCCGTTAAACCCATCGTGCGTGTAGGCGCGCGTTACGCCAGGCTTGCCCAGGCCAAAGGAATCCCCAACGGGAGTCTCGCCGTTGAGCGTCGTTTGATAGGTTCCGGGTTCTCCCGACCGGTTGGTCAAAAAGTAGCTGAGCGGCGTCATATTGTGCTGTTTGGCAATGCGGTCATAGGCCTCGACATTAACGACCGAGGTCTGCGCGCCGAGCGACACGGGCGCCGCCATCACGCCCTTGCCACCAGTTTCCTCATTTTCGATCTCATACTCGTAATAGACCATCGGAATCGTGTAGAGCACGGCCTTGTCACCCTCGCCGGCATGCGACTCATAGCTTACGCTTGCGCTGACCGTGCGCTCGCTCCGGTAGTCATAGCATCCCTCGGCGGCAAAATCGACTGAAGCATTCATCGCGACCAGGGGCGGACCGGTCTGCACCTCGACGGCAACGCCCAACTCGGCGCCAATGGTATAGCCCTGGGATGTCCCCGTGCCCTTTTCCTCTCCGTATGACGTGCCGCCCAACACCAGATAGCCGTATGCCTGCTCCAGACCCTCAACATAGGGCGCATCCTGCAGCACGGCAAGCACGCGCGGGTTGGTATAGACCTTGTAGCGGTCCTTGTACGTGATCTTGACGCTGTCGTTGTCGACATCGGGCAGCGCGAGCGAGATAAATGTGCCGTAGGTAGTGCCGCGACGGTTGCTCTCGCTAATCACCTGCTCCTCGCCGCGGCGCACCTTTCCGTTCTCGTCGAGCGAAAAATGCGAGGCGGTCATCCAATAGTAGTCATCGTTCTTGCGCAGGTCCTCGTCGCGGTGCTTGCCCACCACGGTGATAAAGCTCTCGTTATAGCGGTCCGAACCCGAGACGCTGCCCGTCTTGACGTCGCTGATCCACACCTGCTCTATACCCTTGTGGTCATGCTTGTTGCTGCTGTTGTATTGCTGACCGCTCATGCTCATGGTTCCGACCATGGACCCCAAGCCCTGAGCCCCGCTCTGTGCCGTGTTGCAGGCAAAGTCGCGGAACACATCGCCGCCCACGAGCACCTCGTCGACCGCCAGTTGCTCGGACAGGCCGTCAAGGTTGGCAGTGGCAAGGGCAATAGGCGCCAAGGTGCACGGATAGCGCTTATCCTGAGCGCTATCCTTCCATGCGCTGTTGGGCACATGCATCAGCCCATAGGAGGCGAGGAGCCCGTCTCTGTATTCCTTGCAATCGGAAAGCTTGAACTCGCCAGACTCCGAGTCAAAATACGCGTAGCGGTACAGCGCGCCGTACAGCCCCTTGCTGCCGTCAGAAGCGCCGTAATCAAAAGCGCTGCGTTGCCAGTCATAGCCCGCAAGAATAAGGCCCGTGACGGTTTCACCCGTCTTCTTTCCTTCTTCATCGTAGGCGGCAAACGTGCCGAACGTCGCATTCGCAGCGACCATGGTCTTGCCGTTCGCGGAGAGGGAGATTGCGCCCGCGTCGCCCAGAGCATCGACATGGACGAGCGCACCCTTGGATGCATCCCACGAAAACAGCTCGCAATGCGTCGACTTATCAATATTCTTCTTGCCGTAGGGTGCCGAGACCACGATGGCGAGGTCATCGCAAAAATCGCGATCGAGGTCGCCGGCCGCTAGCGAAACGACAGGAGCTGACTGAAGCTGCGTCCAGGAGTCGTTCCCGCCCTTGTTGTGCGTGGTGTAGTCCGCGGCGTTACCGGCATCGATCTTGACGACGCTTTGCTTCCAGTTGCCGCCCTCCAAGTCATACATGTCGACTACAGCCTTGCGCACGCCGTTCTCGTCGACATAGCAGCCCGCGTAGACAAAAAGCTCGTCGACGCCGTCGCCATCGACATCGCCCGCCTCGACATCAAAGACGGCGTCGTGCTCTTGCAGGTAACCGGCATCCAGGTACTTAAAACGGCCTTCGTACATCATATTAGTGTTGACCGTCACCGGCAGGTGTGTGTCGAGAGTGCGCGTGCGCCCGTTGCTAAACGAGTAGAGGACCAGCTCAACCTTTCCGGCGTATGACTTGCCGTCAATCGTCATGGAGGAACTGTCGCCGTAGGCACGGAGCTCGGCAACGCGGCTCTTTTTGCCCGTGCTGGCGTCGCTGCAGAACTCAACACTCGTGGCGTGAATGCCCGAGAAACCGTTGTTGTCGTTGGCGAGTACTGTTGAGGACTCATTGTTGCTTAGGTACGACCAGGTGCCGCCACCGTAGTCGCTATGCTTGTAGAGATCGCTGTTCGTATCGAAGTTGTTGACGTTTTGCCAGAACTTTGCGGCGCCCCACACACTTCCATAGCCATCGGTGAGTTTGCTGCTGCCGCCAATGTCACCGCGCTCGACGTTCTCGAGCTTGTCGCGCAGAGTGTAGCGATTGCCATGGCTACCGTTAGCTGACATATAGACCTCGCTGCGCGTGGCAAACGTCGTGGGGGTATCAGTGGAATAGGGGCCAACGGTATCGGCCGGAATGTCCTCGCTCGCGCCCAGACCCAGGGCTTGATAATCCTGCTCGGTCATATCGGTGATTGCGGGCGCGTCTGCCGCCTGGGCAACCTGGGGCGTGGCCGTGAAGCAGGCGACGCTCGTGGCGATCAACGCAGCAAGCGCCGCCGTCCCAACAAGCGGGATTTTCGACAGCCTACGGATACGGGGGTGTGGAACGTACATGAGGGACCTCGCTTTATTCGAGTGGAGTGGACTCATTTTTGCAAATGATACATCCGATGCCCGATATCACGTGTCTCATTTTCGCCAACGGCGTGTCTCATTTTTGAGAATCCGAGATGCCGCGGAAATCTTATCCCAGCTCAAAGGCCATTTCTGGGATGTATTTTCCGTCGAGTGCCTCATCGGGAAACTGCATCCCATTTCAAGCGTCGATTCTGGGACGCACTTTCCCCTTAGACCCTCAACCGGAAACCGCATCCCACTTTGAGCGCAAATTCCGGGATGCATTTTCCGCTTGAGCCTCATTGGGAAACGGCGTCCCACTTTGAGGGCTGATTCTGGGACGTGGTTTCCGGTTGGCTCTCATTGGGAAAGTTCATCCCATTTCTCGGCCTAATTATGGGACGCAGTTTCCCGTTGAGAACCCCCAGAGTGGGATGCACTTTCCGCAAAGCACCTCAACGGGAAACTACGTCCCATTCCAAAGGCAAATTCCGGGACGCATTTTTCGAAAGCCTGCCCATCCGGAAAGCCCGTCCCACTTTGGACGCATCCGGGCACGGAACCATCGACCTATCAGGCCTCCCATCAATAAAGAGGCGTCCTCCCGGACGGCGGGGCACGAAGTTCATCGCGAGTTCCGCACGCAAAGAAGGCCACTTAATGTGGCCTTCGTCTCGCGCAGGACTGTAGAGCAGGGAACTTCGTGCCCCGACGCCCGGGAGGACGTTTCATTTAGAAAGATGGACCGACCGCCGTCAGCGATGGGAGCTACTCCCCCAGCACGGCCTTTTTGGCGGCTGCAGCCATGTTGTCCAGATCTTCCTTGGTGGGGTGATCCTTTGCGGCGACCCAGTTATCGAGCAGCATCTTAAAGCGGACATTGTCGGGATCTTGCTCGAGCATGGCCTCGTAGCGCTGCTTGACCGTGGGACCCATCTTGCCCTGGCACATTGCCCAACCCACAAGCTCGGCATCCTCGGCCAAATTGGAGGTCACGCGATTGATAATCTGCTGATAATAGCTCTGGTCGGCGCCAAAACCGCAGGTACCAAAGAGGAAAACGCGCTTGCCGTGCAGAGCGGAGAGCAGCGCGGCAACCGAAGACGTGCACGCGCCCTTGTCGCACCAAAAACCGACGAGCACCGTGTCGGCCGCGCAGGCGCCCTGCGCCTCGAGCGCAACCTGATCTGCATCCGCATCGTCGCTCAACGCCGCGGCATGGACAAACTCAACGCCCGCAGCCTGCAGAGCGCGCTTGATCGCGCCCGAAACCATCCTGGTATTACCGCTCTTGCTGTTAACCACCAAAGAGCACGTCATAGTCACGTTGCCTCGTTTCCCCCAAAACTAAAGCCACTAATGCAATTTATTAGATGAATATCTTAGTACTAACAACGCAGATGTAAACCATCTGCCGCCAATCGGTGGCCCCTACTGGGCAAACTGGCTGCGGTAAAGATCGGCATAGAAGCCGTCTGCCGCTAGCAGCTCGTCGTGCGTGCCGCGCTCGATAATCTGCCCGTCGCGCATTACCAGGATGCAGTCGGCGTTGCGGATGGTGCTCAGGCGGTGCGCCACGACAAAGCTTGTGCGACCGGCCATGAGCTCGTCGAATGCCGCCTGCACCTGCAGCTCGGTACGCGTATCGATGCTCGACGTTGCCTCGTCCAGCAGCAGAATCGCCGGATCGGTGAGCATAACGCGCGCAATGCACAGCAGCTGTTTTTGACCCTGGCTAAACGTGCCGCCGTCCTCGCCGATGACCGTATCGTAGCCGCCTGGCAGCTGCACGATAAACTTGTGCGCATGCGCGCGCTTGGCAGCTTCGATAACCTGCTCGCGCGTGGCGTCGGGACAGCCGTAGGCGATGTTTTCCGCCACCGTGCCCTCGAACAGCCACGTATCCTGCAGCACCATGCCAAAGGCGCGGCGCAGGCTCGCGCGCGTGTAGTCACGCGAAGACCGGCCATCGACCATGATGCGTCCGGCATCGATATCGTAAAACCGCAGCAGCAAGTTGATGAGCGTCGTCTTGCCGCAGCCCGTGGGGCCGACCAGGGCAAAGCGCATGCCGGGTTTGGCCTCAATACAGATATCCTGCAGCAGCTTGCGGTCGGGCACGTAGCTAAAGTCCACATGCTCAATGGCGACCTCGCCCTGCGGTGCGGCAAGTTCCACGGCATCTGGCGCATCGGGCTCCTGCTCGCGCGCATCGAGCAGCGCAAACATACGGCGCGCCGAGGCATACGCCGTCTGGATCTGCGTGATGACGTTGGTGACCTCGTTGAACGGCTTGGTGTACTGGTTAGCATAGGACAGGAAAATCTGCACGCCGCCCACCGTAAGCGTCGCCGGCACGCCCGTGATCACGCCCACGCAGCCGATCACAGCGACCACGGCATAGATGATGTTATTGATAAAGCGCGTGCCGGGGTTGGAGAGCGAACCCATAAACTGCGCGCGCTCACCTGCCGCATAGAGCTCGGCGTTGAGGGCATCGAAGCGCTGCTGAGCGTTGGGGCCATAGGCAAAGGCGTCGACAAGCTTTTGCTCGCCTACGTACTCCTCGATATGACCGCCGAGCTGCCCTTGAATACGCTGCTGTGCCGTAAAGCTTTTGTTGGAGAGCTTGGCAATAGCACCAGCTGCAAAAATGGAAAGCGGCGTGACGAGTACCACCACAAGCGTCATGGTCAGGTTGATGGAAAGCATAAACGCGAGCGTGCCCACGATGGTAATAACACCGGTGAAGAGCTGCGTGAAGCCCTGCAGCAGACCGTCGCCCACCTGATCGACGTCGTTGACCACGCGACTCATGAGGTCGCCGTGGGCATGGCCGTCGATAAAGCTGAGCGGCATGCGGCTGAGCTTGTCGCTCGCCTCCACGCGCATGTCGCGCACCGTCTCGTAGGACAGACGGTTAACGCAGTAGCCCTGCAGCCACTGGAAGGCCGCAGCACCTACGACGACAATCGCGAGCTTGGTGACAAGCGGCAGCAGCGCATCGAAGTCCACCTGTCCGGCGGCGACGACAAGGTCGATGCCCTCGCCGATGAGAATGGGCGTATAGAGTTGCAAGATCACCGAGACGGCGGCACTCACAAACGACGCTACAAACGAAATGCGATGCGGGCGAACATAGCCCAGCAGGCGGCGGGTCACCGCACCCACGGGATAGCGCTCGGGGTCGCCAGGCTGGCGCGGGCCGTCGCCCAGGTCGTTGAGGCTATCGTTACCGGACACGTTGGCCGTCATCGTGGCGACCGAACCGGAGGAAGTGTACGGATTCATTTAGCAGCCCTCCTTTGCGCAGACGGATGCGGGGGCGGTCGGGGCACCTGGGGCGAGCGCGGGCGCTGTGCTCCCCCGCTGGCCCTCAAGTTCCTCGCGGCGCAGCTGCGACTGGCAAATCTCGCGATAGAGCTGACAGGTCGCATAGAGCTCGTCATGTGTGCCCAGGCCGGCAACCGAGCCGTGGTCGAGCACGCAGATCACGTCGGCATCGCGCACGGTCGAGACGCGCTGGCTCACAATCACCGTGGTCAGCGGCAGCCCGCCCTTGGCGGCACCGCGCATGCTGCGCTCGCGAATGGCATGGCGAAGCGCCGCGTCGGTCTTAAAGTCGAGCGCCGACGCGGAGTCATCCATGATCAATATCTGAGGCGAACCAACCAAGGCACGCGCGATAGTCAGGCGCTGACGCTGGCCACCGCTAAAGTTCTTGCCGCCCGCCTCGACCGGGGCGTCTAAGCCCTGCGGCTTGTTGCGCACGAACTCGCTCGCCTGCGCCATGTCGAGCGCCGCCCAAAGCTCCTCGTCAGTTGCCGACTCGTCACGCCAGGTCAGGTTGCTGCGGATCGTGCCGCTCACCAGCGACGCGCGCTGCGGAACAGTCGCGACCACACGGCGCAACTGGTCGAGCGGCCAGGTGCGCACGTCGGAGCCCATCACGCTCACGCTGCCGGTGCTCGCATCGTACAGGCGCGGGATGAGCGAGACGAGCGTGGACTTACCGCTGCCCGTACCGCCGATAACGCCGAGTGTCTTGCCCAGTGGGAGCTCCAGGGTCACATCGTTGACGGCGTTGGCAGCGCCGGTGCCAAAAGAGAAGCTCGCATGGCTCAAGCTCAGCGCGGGAACTGGAGCGACATTGCCCGGCTTGGGCAGCGCGACCGGCTGGTTGCCCTCGTCGGTGATGCCCGGCACGCAATTGAGCACCTCGTTGATACGCGACGCGCTGGCGCTCGCCTTGGTAAAGACCACGACCAGGTTGGCGACGTACACGATGGAGGTCAGGGTCTGCGTCATGTAGTTCACAAACGCCATGACCTGGCCCTGCGTAAGCTCGCCCACGCTGACCTGGATGCCGCCCACCCACAGGATGGCGCACACGCCCAGGTTCATCACCAAAAACGTGACGGGGTTGAGAATCGACGAGAGCTTGCCCACCGCGATGGCAGTATTGGCCTGGTCGTCGGCGGCCTGCGCAAAGCGCTCGCGCTCGTGATCTTCGCGCACGAAGGCGCGAACCACGCGGGCGCCCGAAAGGCCCTCGCGGCAGATAAGCGCGATGCGGTCGAGCTTTGCCTGCAGCTGCTTGTAGTACGGAATGCAGCGCGCCATGACAACCCAGAACACCAGGCCAATGGCGGGCGTGCAGATCAAAAAGATGATGCCGAGCTTAAGGTCGATGGCAAGGGCCGCGCACATGGAGCCCACCGCTAGAAAGGGCCAGCGGATGAGCATGCGCACGCCCAGCGCCACAGCGAGCTGGACCTGGTTAACGTCGTTGGTGATGCGGGTGATGAGCGACGGCGTGCCAAAGCGGTCGAGCTCAGCATAGCTCAGCTTGTTGATGTGCTCGTAGAGCGCGCCGCGAATGTCGGTGCCCATGCCCTGCGAGGTGAGCGCCGCCATCTTTTGGCAGACGAGCGTAAACGAGATGCCGATCACGGCCATGGCGGCAAGTAGCATGCCGTAGTGGATAACGGCGCTCACGTCGTGCGAGCCAATGCCCTTGTCGATCATCTGGGCAATCACCAGCGGCGTCAGCAGGTCAAAGATCACTTCGATCAGCTTACACGCAGGGCCGATCACCATATACCGGCGAAACTTACCACCAAAACGCCTAAGCAGCTCAATCATAAAAAGGCGCTCCCTATCATCATCCACATTCAATTCGAATCATGATAGTACCGCCACCCCAAAAGAAGCGTAAACAACTCGTCATTTCTAACGGGATTCAGTTTTCAGAGAGGTATACGCGCACACCCAGCCAGTGTCGGGTCGACCGCCTGATATACTTACATTAGTGCTACCAAGTTAGTCGCCGACCCTTGAAATGAGGTGCCGAGATGAACGACATTCTCGCAAGAAGAGCAAGACGAGCAACTGTGGGCATCGCCCTTTCCGCGGCACTTGTCGCGGGAATCGCCCCCGCAACGGCGATCGCGGCAGAAACCAGCTCCCCCCACCGGTGCAGTTGCCTTGCAGACGGAAGATGCGGCCGCCGCAAAAGAAAGAGCGTATGCAGCCATGCAGGAAGCGCTCAAAAACCTCGAGGCCGCGAAAGACGCCGCAAGTCCCGAGAAACTTGCGGAAATCGATGATGACATTGCCGCATTTCAAGAACTCTACGACATGGTGGTGGCGGAAGCCGCCAAACGGAGGGAACCCCTTCCCGCCATGCAAGCGAACGTCGATGCAGCCCAAGCCAAATACGATGAGGCCCACAACCGGACAAGCGGCCTCCAGGCAGAATTAGATAAGGTACTCAAGGAGCTCGGCGACGAGGCGCCCAGCACAGCTATTAAGGAGCATATTAAGCAGTTGCGCAGTGAGATCATGTCGGCAGAAAGGCGAGAAGAATCTTGCGAAGATGATCTTCACCGCTACCAACGCCGGCTCGAAAGCCAGGAAAAACAGGTTCAGTATTTCGAAAGTGAGGCAGGGGAAGCTAAAGCCCACATCGACGAGGACATAGCCAAGCGAAATGCGCTCCTTAGCGATTTGGAAAGGCTCTGTTAGACCAGGATTGACATGCCGACCTGCCGGCTAACTCGCCGTCTCCCCGTCGGGCGCCGGCGTCTTGACCCTCATCTCGAACGGCATCCCGCCCTCCCGGACGAGCGCCCTGAGGAACGCGTTGACGGCGGTGGACATGGACAGGCCGA
>CAJMBB010000016.1 GCA_905211615.1 uncultured Collinsella sp.
AATAGGGACTGATTGAAGCTCTGAGACCGCCAAACAGTCCCTATTTCACCGCAACGTATGATGGGGAATTTTGGATGCTGGGTATAATCGTCGTATTGCATTGAAATGTGGCGAAAGGAGTGGCAATGTCTCGGTATTGCGCCTCGTGCGGCAAGCTTCTTGAAGATAATGCCAAGTTCTGCACCTCGTGCGGTGCACCCGTTGAGCAAACAGCCGCGAGCGATAGCCAGCCCGCTTTTGAGCAGACCGGCTCCCTTGATACGCCGCAAGCCAAGGCGGACGACCCCCTCGCCTATAGCCCCGACCCCGCCGCAAGGACCGAAGCCGTCGAGACCACGCAGCGCATACCCGTCGCGAGCGGCTCGCCCCAACAGCAGCCGGCTCCCGCATACGCGCCCGCTTCGCCACAGACCCCCGCTCCCAAAAAGAGCGGCACCGGGCCGCTTATCGCCGTTATCGTTGTGCTGGTGGCGATCATCATCGCCCTGGTCATCTTCTTTGCGATCAGACCGTTCGACAACGCCGCCACGCAGACGACTGCCGAGGTAGCTAAGCTGCACCATGACGTCGACGACGATGACCTAAAGCCTCTCGGCAATCCCAACAGCCTGTACGACGATGATGACGATGACGACGAGGATGGCGGCGAAGCAACGCTCTCCGAGCAGAACCTCTACCGTCGCCTGAGCGAATACTACGACTTGCTCGAAGATCTCGACAGCCAGGTCCGTGGCTGCGCGCAGAACTTCAACGGCAACTATCTGGAAGAGGATCGAACCACCCGTCAAAATCTCGCCGACGTCGCCGAGCGCACGGAGGACACCATCGAGCAGTATTACGACATCGTCGAGGACCTGGACGTCCCGACGAGCTCCAAGAACTACAGCTCCTGGAAGGATATCATCGCCCTGTACGACGACCTGGATCACCGCATTGACGCAATCTGTGATGCCTGGGAGATCAGCCTGAAATACGCCAAGCCTGCGGACCACAAGAATGAGATCGTGGCGCCGCTGTCGCGCGACAACGTGGCGGGCACCAATGACAATAAGTACCGCCTAGACTTTGAGGAGCGCTATCCCGGCGCTAAGCCTGTCGAGGTGAACTAGCGCTTTGTCGTTCCCGAGCCGGCAGTTAGGGACGTTCCTAAACTGCCGGCAGAAAAGGAACGTCCCTAACTGCCGGTCAAAAAAACGAGCGAGGATCGCGGGGTCCTCGCTCGTTTTTTTGGGCAATGTTTCGACTGCGCCGTTACTTGTCGGCGGCTGCTTTCTTGGCAGTCGACTTCTTCGCGGTCGTCTTCTTGGCGGCAGTGGCTTTCTTAGCCGTCGTCTTCTTTGCCGTGCTCGCCTTGGTTGTGGTCTTGCGACCGCGGGCGGGCTTCTTCTCCTTGGTCGGGCAGTCCATGTTGACGCAGATACGCCACGGACCGCGCGCCGTGTTGACCACCACGATGGGGGCGCCGCACTCGGGGCAGGTCTCGCCCGTCGCCTCGAGCTTGCCGCGCGCCGGCAGCGGATAGCTCACGCCGCAGTCATCGTAGTTGGTGCAGCGGATAAAGCGCTTGCCGCTCTTCTCGCTCTTGTGCGCGATCAGGTCGCCGTGACGTCCGGCCTCGGCACACACCTTGCACTCGCCCACCTTAAGATCGGGCTCGTAGTTGGTGGGGCACGTGGGGTTCACGCAGATCTCGAAGGCCTTCTGGCGGAATGGCTGGCACTTGATGCGCGGCGCGCCGCACTCGGGGCACACGGCGGCCTCGCCCTCGAGCGGGCTCACCTTGACGCCACTCGGCACCGGATAGGTCACGTCGCAGTCGGGCCAGCCCATGCAGCCGATAAAGCTGCCGCGGGTCTTGGCGCTCGTCTTCATAACCAGGTCCTTGCCGCACTTGGGGCAGGCGCCCACGCGCGCATCGGCCGTGACGGCGTCGCTGATGGCGTCGCCCAGCTCCTGCGTATGCTTGAGCAGCTCGTCGAGCACGCCGGCCAGCAGCGCGCGCGAGTGTGTCACGACATGCTCTTCGGTATCCTCGCCGCGCTCCACGCGGGTCATGTCGCCGTCGAGCTCGCTGGTCATATCGGGGCTCGTGATGCGCGGGGCAAACTGCGACAGCGCGTCGATGATGGCGATGCCCAGCTGGCTCGGCTCAACGGGATCATTTTTGAGATAGCGCACGGCATACAGGCGCTCGATGATGCTCGCGCGCGTGGACTTGGTGCCCAGGCCGCGCTTTTCCATCTCCTGCACGAGCTTGCCCTGGCTGTAGCGCGCGGGCGGCTCGGTCTGCTTGGCCTCGAGCTTAATGTCGAACACGTCGACCGTGTCGCCCTGCTCAAGCGGCGGCATCTGCTCGTCGCGCTTGAGGCCGTACGGATATGCCTCGCGGAAGCCCGGGGTCACGAGCACGTCGCCCGAAGCCACGAACGGCTCGCCGTTGACGTCGAGCTCGAGCTTGGTGTTCTCGATGGTCGCGGGCCCCATGAGCGTTGCCAGGAAGCGACGGGCGACGAGGTCATAGAGTTTGCGCTGGCCGCCGTCGAGCGTGGACGGATCGCCCTCGCCCGTGGGGTAGATAGGCGGGTGGTCGGTGGTCTCGACCTTGCCGCGCGTGGGCTTCATGGGGCCGGCGAGCACCTTTTTGCACACGGGCGCCAGCGCCGGGTTGATCTTTGCCAGGTCGCTCACCACGGCGCCCAGATCGAGCGTCGCGGGATACACGGTGTTATCGACACGCGGGTAGCTGATGAGACCGGCCATGTAGAGGGACTCGGCGATGCGCATCGTACGCGCAGGCGAGATGCCCTCGGCCGCGGCGGCAGCCTGCAGCGAGGTCGTCGCAAACGGCGTGGGCGGCTGCTGCTTACGCGAGCGCTTGGTCACCGCGGCGACGGTTGCCGTCGTAGCGCCGTCAACGTGACCGTACGCCGTCTCAGCAGCATCCTTGTCGGTAAAGCGCGCCGTCTTGTGCGCGATCTTAAAGCGATCGTCCTCGGCAGCGCCTTGCGCGGCGCCCATGCCGCGAATCTGCCAATAGTCCTCGGGCACAAACGCCATGCGCTCGCGCTCGCGCTCGACCACCAGGGCAAGCGTCGGCGTCTGCACGCGGCCGGCGGAACGCACGTTGCCAAAGCCGCCAAACTTGGCGAGCGTCAGGTAGCGCGTGAGCACCGCACCCCAAATGAGGTCGATGTGCTGACGGCTCTCGCCGGCGTCGGCCAGGTTCTGGTCGAGCGAGACAAGGTTATCGAAGGCCTGCGTGATCTCGGCCTTGGTAAACGAAGAATACTGGGCGCGGGCGACCGGCAAGTCGGGCGCCACCTCGCGCACCTTGTTGAGGGCGTCCGAACCGATCAGCTCGCCCTCGCGATCGAAGTCCGTGGCGATGATGACGCTGTCGGACTTTTTGGCGAGGTTCTTAAGCGAGCGGATGAGCTCTTTCTCGGCCGGAAGCTTAATGACGGGCGCCCAGGTGAGATAGGGCAGGCTCTCGAGCTTCCAGCCCTTGATGGAAATGCCATCGGCAAGGAACGGCTTGCGCTTGGTGTCGTACGGCGGGCGGGCCAGGCCATCGGGCATATCGGCCGGCAGCATTTCGCCGTCCTCCGTGACCGAATACCAGCCCAACTTTTTATCGAACAGCACACTGTCGCAAAAATCGGGTGCCAGGATGTGACCGGCAAGGCCGATCGTCACGCACTCCTCGCCCTTCCACTCAAAACGGTAGATGGCGGTGTTGTACACCTTGTCCTTTTTGGGCTTGCCCGTGGACAGACGCTCGGCGATCTGACGCGCGGCGTCGTTTTTCTCAGCGATGATGAGCTTCAAAAGAGGCTCCTATCTCGTGTGTCTGCGGCTGCGCCCGCCCTCTTGGCGGCCGACTTACGCCCTTGCTTGCTCAATCTGCCCGATGAGCCAATCGCACCAGGCATCCATGCCCTCGCCCTTGCGCGCGCTCACGGCAAACCGCGGCGCCTGCGGATTGAGGTCATCGAGTGTCTTAGTATACCTATCCATGTCAAAATCGAAAGCCGGGGCCACGTCGACCTTATTGAGCAGCTGCGCGCCGGCGTGCTGGAAGATGCCCGGGTACTTGATGGGCTTGTCGTCGCCCTCGGGCACCGAGAGGATCATGATGGACAGGTTCTCGCCCAGGTCAAAGTCGACCGGGCAGACCAGGTTACCCACATTTTCGATAAAGATGACGTCGATGTTCTCCAGACCGACGGCCTGGTCGAAGGCGTCGACGGCCTCCATGATCATGTTGCCCTCGAGGTGGCACAGGCCGCCCGTGTTGATCTGGATGGCGGGCATGCCGGCTTCCTTCATGGTGATGGCGTCGACATCCGAGGCGATATCGCCCTCGATGACGGCACAGCGTAGGCCGGCCTTGTCGCGCAGGCGCTCGTTGGTGCCCAGAATCGTGGTGGTCTTACCCGAGCCGGGGCTCGACAGCACATTGATCACGTAGGTGCCTGCCTCATTAAATCGCTGACGCAGCTGATCTGCCAGGCGCTCGTTGCGCGACAGGATCGGCGACGCGATATCAATCGTTTTCTCGGCCATACTTAGCGCTCCTTACTTTGGCTCCTTTATACCCCATCACCAGATGGCTAGCGGGCTAATCGTCGGGGGTTTCGATTTCGATACTTGCGATATCGAGCTCGCGGCCGTGCAGCAGGCGCACGTTGGCGCCGCCACACTGGGGGCAGCGACAATGGAAACGGTCGTGCTCAAAGACCTCGCCGCAGTCCAGGCACTCGCTTTGTGGATGGACCTCCTCCACGGCAAGCTCGCAGCCGCGCGTGAGCGGGTCCTCGTCGCGAAACGTCCCCCACGCAAAGTCGAGCGCCTCGCGCACGACCTCGGTCATATCCCCGATACGCAGCGTTACCAAAACGGCGCGCGAGGCCCCCGCCCCACGCGCCGCGCGAATCACTGTATCGAGTATGCCGTTGACAATGCCAACCTCGTGCATACCGTTTTACTCCTCGTCGTCCTCGTCGTCCGAGAACAGGTCCAGACGGCTCACGAACAGGCCCTCCTTGCCCTCGCGCGCGGTAATGACCACGCGGGCAATGGCGAGCGAGATCTCGTAGAGCGAAAGCAGGGCACCGTACATAAGGCCCAGCGTAACGGGCGAGCCGTCGGGCGTGATCACAGCCGAGCCCACGAGCAGGCCCACGTACACGTAGCGCCAGGCGCTGCGGAAGGCCGCATAGGACACGATGTGAAAGACGGACAGATAGAAGATGATGAGCGGCAGCTCAAACGCCACGCCAAAGCCGATCATAAAGAGCAGCTCCATGTTGACGTAGTTCTCCAGGTCGGGCAGCGCCGTAGCGACGGCCGAGGTCTCGCCGATGAGCCACTCAAAGCCCGCCGGGATGATGATGAAGTAGCAGAAGATGGCACCCAGGAAGAACAGAACCGTCGAGGCGAGCACCGTGGGCACAACCCACTTGCGCTCGTTGGGGCGCAGTGCCGGCAGGAAAAATGCCAGGATCTGCCAGATGATCATGGGCGTGCACATGACCACGGCCATCTTGATGGCCAGCGAGAAGCGCAGGCCAAAGCCGCCGAGCGTGGTGGTGATGTAGAACTTACCGTCCGGCACAAAGGAGCGGATGGGGTCTTCCAGGATATCGAGCACCACAGGCGTGGCGAAATACAGCACGATAGCGGCGGCAAACACCGATACGACCACGATAGTCAGGCGGCGACGAAGCTCTCCCAGGTGATCGAAGAGCGGCATGCGCGCAGGTCCGATCGGCATTACTCATCGCCTCCCTTCGGGGCGTCGGCGGCAGCAGCCTCGGCATCGTCCTCGACCTCGAGCTCGCGAGCGAGCTGGTCGACGACGGCCTTGCGTTTGCGGGGACGACGGGCGTAGAGGTCAGCCGTCGTGGGCTCTGCCGGCTCGGGCTCGGGCTCTGCAGCAGGCTCGGGCTCGACGGCAGCAGCAGGCTCTGTACCCTCGGCCTCATCAACAGCGCCTTCGCCCTCAGCAGCACCCTCGCTTGCGGCCTTCTCGGCAGCAAGACGGGCGCGACGCTCGGCAAAGGTCTCCTTCTTGGCGGGCGCTGCCGTCTCGGCGGCATCCTCGTCCGCATCGGAATCGTCGTCGGTCGCAGCGGCCTTCTTGGGCTTGACCGGGGCCGACGCGGCCTCGCTCACCGGATCGATAATCTCGGACTGAACAACGGCCGTCATCTTTTCCTGCGTCTCGCGGAACTGACGGATGGCACGGCCGATCGTGCGGCCCATCTGCGGGAGCTTATCCGGGCCAAACAGCAAAAAGCCGAAGACCACGATGATCGCGAGCTCACCCTCTCCAATACCAAACACACATACCTCCAAGGCTCGATGTGAGTCGAGCCCGCACCGCGCCATTCGGCCGGAACTCGTCTATTCATTCGGTCAAGTATAGCGCCCGGACGCCAAAACGTCCGAGCGCATCACAAACATATGCCAAACGGCACGCCCTTTTGGGGGCAAAGATTATGCAGCGGTGATCGAAATCTCCTGGTCGACGCCCAACAGCTGAACCACGCGCATCACCGGGGGCTGCACGTTGACGCAGCTAAAACGCTTACCATGATCAGCTGCGTGGTGTGCGGCGCCCACAAGCACGCCAATGCCCGTCGAATCGATGTAGCTCACCTGGGCAAAATCGAGCTCAACGGCCTCAGTGGGCTGCTCGAGCGCCAGGTCGATGGCATTGCGCAGGCTATCGGCGTTAGAGATATCGATCTCACCGGTCACCTTAATGGTGTAGAGCTCTGGCGTGGGGTTGGTGGAAATACCCAAATCCATGTATACGCTCCTTTACGTATCGAAAGTGCGGATAGTACTAGGCGCGGACTTGCGGGGCCCTACGCGTTAGGCGCGCTCGGCACGCGCAAGCTCGGCAGCGACGAGCTTGACAGCCAGCACCAGCACATCGAGCGCGGCCTCCAGGTCCTCGACCGTGGGATAGCTCGGCGCGATGCGGATGTTGGTGTCGCGCGGATCCTTGCCATAAGGCCAGGTGGCACCAGCCGGCGTGAGCTTGACGCCCAGGTCGGCACAAAGCGCGGCGACCTTCTGGGCCGAGCCCTCGGGGCCATCGAAACTCACAAAGTAGCCGCCATGGGGATGAGTCCAAGTGGCGCAACCCGTGTTGCCCAAGCCCTCGGTGAGTTTACGCTCAACGGCCTCAAAGCGCGGGCGCAGGAACTCGGCATGCTTTTTCATGTGCTCCTTGACCGCCTCGATGGTGGGAAGGAAACGCACGTGACGCAGCTGGTTGAGCTTGTCGGCGCTGATGAGGCCGGCCTTCAGGCGCTTGGAGAACTCGGCGATAACCGCGGGGCTCGCACCAATAAAGCCGATGCCGGCGCCCGGGAAGGTGATCTTGGACGTCGAGGCAAAGGCCACCACGCGATCCTCGGTGCCCGCCGCGCGAGCGAGGTCAAAGATATTTGCGAGCTCGTCGGTCTCGTCGTACAGGTCGTGCACGCAGTAAGCGTTGTCCCAAAAGATGCGGAAATCGGGCGCGGCCGTGGGCATCTCGACCAGGCGGCGCACAGTGTCCTCGCTAAAGGTGATGCCCGTGGGGTTGGAATACTTGGGCACGCACCAGATGCCCTTGATGGAATCGTCGGCGGCAACCAGGCGCTCAACCTCGTCCATGTCGGGGCCGTTGTCGGTCATCGCGACGGGGACGTTCTCGATGCCCAAGTCGGCGGTGATGCCAAAGTGGCGATCGTAGCCGGGAACGGGGCACAGGAACTTGACCTTCTTGCCGTCGTGCGCGGCCTCGTAGGCGTCCCAGGGCTCGCTGCCGCACGAGCCGCAACGCCAGAACATACCGGCGATGTCATGCTCAATCAGCAAACTCGACGAGCCCAGCACGAGCGTCTGCTCGGCAGGGCACCCCAGGAACTCCCCCGCTAGCTTGCGTGCCGAGGGAATGCCCTCAAAGCAGCCGTAGTTGGAGCAGTCGACGTTGCCGTCGTGCAGATCGGCATCGGCATTGAGGATATCGAGCATAGGTCGAGAGATGTCCACCTGGGAGGGCGACGGCTTGCCGCGGGCCATGTCGAGCGCCAGGCCCTTGGCCTTGACCTCGGCGACCTCGGCTTTGAGCGCCTCGATGGCGGCATCGAGTTCGGTGGTTTCCATCTTCTGGTAGATCGTCTGCATGGGTGCGACCTTTCGCGAAGCGGTACGTTGCAGTTCGTCTAAGTATAGACCGCCACCGCCACAACGGTATGAAGCCGTGATAGATTAAGTTCATCGCAATGAATTACGAATCGCCGCGCATGGCGGCGTGGGGCGCCCAAGGAGGCACTATGGAGTACGGATCGTTTAGGGCCGAGGAATTCGGCGACCTGCAGCGCCTGGTCGACGGGCTGTTTTACGACCGCCATGCCATCGACCGCCTGGACCTGATCGTACAGGCCGAAATCTTGGACCTGGCGCCCGATCTCATGGAAATCGTCAACCTGCTACCGCCCGGCTATTACGACCGCCAGTCACTCTGCGACCAGCTCAACTCCGCCTTGGCCGCCCACGGCTGGGGCGCCGTCTACGGAACGGTGGAATAAGCCTCGAGGCCGGCGATTTGGCCCGCTTCCCGACCTTGGCGAGGCTTGTTTTAGGGCTTGTGGCCAAAAAAGGGCAAATATGAGTACTGTTACCTTTTTAGTAGCAGCGATTTTTGGTCGAAATCGGCAAAACTCGACTTGAAACTTCCTAATCACCGTCAGCTAGCGCCAAATTGGAAGTCGATGGTCACTCATTAACGTACAGTTCTTATAACTTTGTTCATTATTTTCCGCACCTAAAATGATACGCCGTTTGTGACAGTACTCACAAACGGCGTTTTTTGACCACTGGCGTGTCTGGCAGGCGGCAAGCACCGCCAGAATCCGCATTTTGGACGCGCCCGAATCGGTTCTGGAGCCGGTTTTCGCGCTCTTACTCGTCTTTGGGCGAGGGATGCTTGCAGACCACGCTCATGTAGATCATGCCGAGCACGGCAGCGGTGACCGAACCGGCGAGAATAGCGGCCTTGGCAGCCAGAACCTCAAACTGGGCCGTCGGGAAGGCGAGGCCGCTGATGAGGATCGACATGGTAAAGCCGATACCGCCCAGAATGCCCACGCCGGCAATCATGTGCCAGTTGACATTGTGCGGCAGCTCGCAGGCCTTAAGCTTAACCAGGGCAAACGTCATACCAAAGATGCCGATCGGCTTGCCCAGCAGCATGCCAAAGTACACGCCGAGCGTCACCGGGTCGGTGAGCAGCGTGCTCATGTCCACGCCCACCAGACGAACCTGCGCGTTCACGAACGCAAAGATCGGCAGGATCACAAAGTTGACCGGCGTGGAGATCAGACGCTCCATGCGGATAAGCGGCGGGGTCACGCGGTGCATGACGCGCTCGACCTTGGTTGTCGAGACGGTAAAGTCATGCTGGCCCAGGATGTGCGCCTCGTCGTCGTAGCGGTCATCGAGCAACGGCAGGCACTCGCCCAGCCAATCGGTAAGGCTATCGAGCTTGACGCCGCACTTGGCCGGAATGGTGAAGGCCAGGATGACGCCGGCAAGCGTAGCGTGCACGCCGCTCTTGAACATGCAGAACCACAACAGCAGACCCAGTACCGAATACGGGGCAAGGCGGTAATGCTGCGTCTTGTTAAGCCACACGAGCGCGCAGGTCACAAGCGCGGCGGCGCCCAACCAAAACGGATTGGGGCTCTGACCGTAGAAAATGGCGATGACGGCGATGGAAATCAGGTCGTCGGCAATAGCGAGCGTCGAGAAGAACACGCGCACGCCGTTGGGCACGCGATTGCCCAAAAGCGACAGCACGCCCAGCGCAAAGGCAATATCGGTTGCCATGGGAATGGCCCAACCGTTGCGGGCACCGGCATGGTTAAAGATCAGGTAGATGCAGGCGGGAACGACGACGCCGCCCACGGCCGCCAGCATGGGAAGCATGGCCTGACGCGGATTCTTGAGCTCGCCGACCGTCATCTCGTACTTAAGCTCAATGCCCACCAACAAAAAGAAAATCGCCATGAGGAAGTCGTTGACGAAAAGCTCAACGGTGAGACCGGCCGTAAGGTTGCCCAAGCCCACATACAGCGGGGTCTCCAAAAAGTGATGGATGGCCTCGTAGGCATCGGTGTTGGCGCAGATGACGGCGGCGATAGCGGCGAAGACCATGACGGCGGCGGAAATCGTGCCATTCTCGGCGATGCGCTCCCAAATGTCGTGACGTTCAAAGCGCTTGCGCTCACGAACGTTGAACAGCTGCTCAGTTGCTGCCATGGGCGGCTCCTTTCACGGGAAGGCTCCCGTCTTAAAAAAGCACGGCCCGCCCAAGTGGCGGCGCCGCGCTCTAACGTATTACGCTTGCATCTAGCCTACCCTGCACGACAAGCACGCAGGCGTGGCCGAAAAGCGGAACCACAGGTTGAACATTATTTGCTCAACGGCACGGGCGCGCCTGCCCAAGAGACGACGCAGCGTCGTGCACAAAAAACGACCGGAGCGCGGGGCGTCCGCGATCCGGTCGTGGCGTTCGGTCAACTAAACCTAGCAGGCGGCCATGATGGGGGCAGCGACCTGCTTTTTGCGGGAGAGGACGCCCGGCATCCAGACGCCGTCGTGCTCGTCGGCAATGCCCAGGCCCTTCTGAGCAGCCTCGGTCTCGCCCTCGAGCAGGACCTGCGAGCCCTCCTCCATGATGTCGGTGATGCACAGGACGATGCCGTCGGCACCCTTCTCGGCGGCGTAGGCGCGCATGGCCTCGCGGATCTCGTCGATCATGCCGAGCGCGCGGCTCTTGTCGACGGTCTCGTACTGGCCAATGAGCAGCTTCTTGCCAGCGGGCTCGAACATCTTGATGTCGTTGCCGACCATCTCGGCTGCAGTGAAGGAGCCGGACGGACGGGTGAGGAAGACCTCCATGCCAAACTTGACCGGGTCGACGCCCACCTGCTCGCCGAGCTTGGCGGCAACGGTGCGGTCGACATCGGTGGTGGTGGGGCTCTTGAGCATGAGCGTATCGGTCATCATGGCCGAGAGCAGCAGCTTAGCCTGGACGTCGGAAAGCTCAACGCCGAGCACGCCGGCGAGCTTGGTGACGATGGTGCAGCTGGAGCCCCAGGGCAGGCAGATGTAGTGCAGCGGGCCGGCGGTCTCGAAGTCGCCGATGCGGTGATGATCGACGACACCAAAGACCGTGGCGTCCTTAAGACCGGCAACGGACTGGGCAGACTCGTTGTGGTCGGTGAGGACGACGAGCTGACCGGCCTCGACGGACTCAATCACGCGGGGCTCGGCGATGCCGGCGTCGGCAAGCAGCTTGGCGGACTCTGCCGGAAGCTGACCAAGGGCGCAGGCCTCGTAGGTGTTGCCGGCATACTCAACCTGGTTGAGCAGCTGGGACAGGACGACGGCGCTCATGATGGCGTCGTTATCGGGGTTCTGGTGACCAAAGACAAGAACGTTTGCCATGGATATCCTCCACTTGATATGTGTACTTGGACGTAGCTATGGTAGCACGCCGATGCCGAGCCTTCGCAGACGGAAGGAGCACGGCATATTTTGGGGCAGGCATGGAGGCCAAGGCTGTCCCTTTTGCACCATGTTGGTGCAAAGTAACCTGGCCCCCTTGCACCAGCTATTTGCCGGCGGCGCGCAGGGCTACGTAAGCGGCACCGATGATGCCGGCGTCGTTGCCGAGCGAGGCGACCTCAATGGGCGTCTCGCGCGAGGCGGAAAGCGCGTAGTGCTTAAAGTGCTCGCGGACCTTGTCGAGGTAGACGTCGGCCGAGGCGGAGGCGCCGCCGCCGATCAGGAACATCTCGGGGTCGACCACGTTGGCGATAAGCGCCAGAGCGCGACCGAGATAATCGGCCATGGTATCAGCCGCGGCCAGCGCAAGCTTGTCGCCCTCGCGGCAAGCTTGGAACACGTCCTTGGAATCGGAGGGGCCGGTGAGCTCGATGGGCTCGACGCCCGCCTTCTTGCATTCGGCAAGGTAGTTGCTCACCACGCCAGTGGCGCTGGAATACTGCTCCAGGTGGCCATGGCCGCCACAGCCGCAGGTGCGCTCCTCGTCGGGATTCAGGCACATGTGGCCAATCTCGCCGCCGGCGCCCACAACGCCCGACACCACGTCGCCGTTGACGATAACGCCGCCGCCCACGCCGGTACCGATGGTGACCATCACCACGTTCTGCACGCCCTTGGCAGAGCCGAGCCAGGCCTCGCCCATGGCAGCAGCGTTGGCATCGTTCTCGTACTTAACGACCGCGTCGGGGCAGTGCTCCTGAATGGCGATCCTAAGCTCGGGCAGGTTAATGGCAATGTTGGCCTTGACCTTGGCATCGCCCGAGGCCGGGATGGGGCACGGAACGGCCAGGCCAATGCCAGCCACAAAGGCACGCGGAATCTGCGCCTTGGCGACCACCTGGTCGATCGCCTCGGTCACCGCGGCAAAGCCCGCAGCGTCAACGATGGGAGGCGTGGGTACGCTGGCCTTGGCAAGCAGGTTGCCGTCCTCATCGAACAGGCCCTCCTTAACCGAAGTGCCGCCGACGTCGATGCCGATGTAGTACTGCTTAGGTTCCATGGGAGCCCACCTTTCTCGTTTAAACATTGCCTGTATGGTACCGCTCCTAAGACAAAAACCTGCCAAAAAGGGACAGGTTTGTTTTGGCAGGTTTTATCTGGGAAAATGCGAACGCCCGCTCATCAGCTCGCGCAAGGCCTTCGCCAAATATAAAGGCGCCGGAAGGCGGAGGCTCCCGGCGCCCGTGAAAGGGACTGAATTGTCTGGTGGGCCGAACGGTCCGTCGCGGCGATAACGCCGACTAGGCCGTGCGCGCCTGCAGCAGCTTGTGGACCTCGATGAGCTCCGTGGCCATGACGCGCATGGTCTCGGTGCCTGCCATCTGGTCCTCGGCATGCAGCAGAATCAGCGGGGCCTCGCCGTTACGCTCGCCATTGGCCTCCTTTTTAAGGAGCCCCATGTGAACATCGTGACCACCGTTGTAAGCCTCGTCACCCTGCTTGATAAGCTCCTCGGCGGCGTCAAAATCGCCCTCCTTGGCCTTTTGCACGGCATTGATGTACATGCTCTTGGCGGTTCCGACGAAACTGATGATCTCAAAGCAGGTCATCTGCAGCTCGTTCATATCCTCCATGCGCTGCACCTAGCCCATCACGCTGACGCAGTGGTCGATGATGCCAGCAGCGTTCATGCGGCCGTAGTCGACCATGTTGATGACCTCAACCGGGAAGCGGCCAGCGGCCTCCTTCTCAAAATCGCCCTTGGTGTAGCCAATCTGCGGGCCGAGCAGCAAGATATCGCACTCGTCCAGGTGATCGTGAGCCTCGTTCATAGGACGGGCCTCGACCTCGATGTCCAGACCACGGCTTGCGACCTCGGACTGCATCTTCTGGACCAGCAGGCTCGTGGACATGCCGGCATTGCAGCAAAGCATGATCTTCTTCATGGTTTCCTCCTTATAACTGCGCGGCGCGCAGACGACAACTGGTTTTATTCCTTGCGGCTACTGTACCCACCCCCTGCGTCTTTACGCAGGGAGAGCCGCGAGCACCGGCACCGCGTACCGGCGCCCGCAACAATGAAAGGGAAAACGAACCGTTTAGGCGTTCTGCTCGGCAAGGGCCTCCTGCTTGGCGATGGCCTTCTCGGAGATCCTCATAAAGGGCAGGTAGACAACCATGCCGATGACAAGCTCGAGGGCCTGCCATACGCCGGCGCGCCAGTCAAAGCCCGTGGCAAGCAGGGCGTTAATGACGGGAGGCATGGTCCAAGGCACCTGGGCGATGCAGGGGCTGATGATGCCCGCGCAGGTCAGGCCATAGGTGATGCCGATGAACAGGTCGGGAAGAAGCACGAACGGAATCATGAGCGGCAGGTTGTACACGACGGGGTAACCGTAGATGACCGGCTCGTTGATGTTAAACAGGCCAGGAACGATAGCCATCTTGGCAACGGTCTTGGAAGCCTTGTTCTTAGAGAACAGGAAGGTATCGAGCAGGAGCATGAGGGTGCAGCCCGAGCCGCCGATAAGGGCGAAGCTGTTGACGATCTGCATGTTCATGTAGTGATCGGGCTGGATGGTGCCGCCGGCGGCAAAGGTAGCCATGTTGTCGACGATGAGCATGGTCAGGATCGGCTCGACGGTAGCGCCAGAGATGGTGGACTGGTGAATGCCGACGCAGAACAGCAGGTTCGCAAGAGTGTAGATGAGGATAACAGCCCACGGACCGGCGTTCATGATGCTCTTGAGCGGGTTGGAAATACACGTGGAGATGATGGTGCACAGATCGGTGCCGGCAAACACGGCGAGCAGCGCTGCGGCAACTGCGAAGATCGAGAGGTTGAGCAGCATCGGGATCATGACGTTAAAGGAGTTGGAGACCGCGGGGGGCACACCCTCGCCCAGCTTTACTTTAAGCTTCTCGACGCCGGAAATCTTGATGAAGAGCGTGACGGAGAGCAGGGCGATGATAATAGCCGCGAACAGACCGTTGGTACCGGTGTTGGCAGTCGAAAGGGCGCCCGTGACCTCGGCAGAGGTGATCTTGTCGGTGAGCAGCGGACTCGTGGCGGCAAGCGTGGCGGTGATCTGCTGCGGCATCATGATAACGAAAGCGGAGATGGCGACGACCACGCAGGCAAGCGGGTTATCGAAGCGCTCGTTCTTAGCGAGGCTGTAGCCGATCAATCCGGCCAAGACAATGGCAGAGACGTTGAGGGTGCCCAGCGTAATTGCCGAACCCCAGGTCTGAAGATTGGCAAGACCCGCCGCATCGAGCGGGAACAGAGGGAACACGACGTTGTTAATAAGAACCGCGATACCCGCAAGGATATAGAGCGGCGTGATGGTTGCGAAGGCATCGCGCAGGGAACGCAGGTGAACCTGGTTTCCCACCTTCGCAGAGACCTCGGCAAATTTGTCGAGGAAGCTCTTTCCGTTTTCACTGGCCATGATTGCTCCTAACTATCAAATCCGGCCTTTTCCTATGCGCACGGTGGTCTGTCGCCCTTTGCCACCAGATGTGCCATGTTTTGCGCGCGGCGGCGCGCGGTCTGGGCGCTCGCCCGGTCGCTAGTCAACCACGTGGGTCGTTGCGACCTGCTTGAGCCAAGCTGCAGACTTCTTAAGGCGGCGCTTGTAGCCGTCCATGAGGTCGACCTCGACAAAGCCGTAACGGTTCTTAAAGGCATTAGCCCAAGACCAGTTATCGATGACGGCCCAATAATGGTATCCGCGGCATTTGGCGCCCTCGGCGATTGCCTTGGCAACCCACTCCAGGTGCTGGCGCACAAAGTCGACGCGGTAGTCGTCCTGAATGGTCCCTTCGGCGTCACGGTTCTTGTATTCGTCCATGATGCCGATACCGTTCTCGGATACAAACCACTCAAGATCGGGGTAGTTCTTAGCGCAGTCCATGCCAAAGTCGTAGAGGCCCTGCGGGTAGATTTCCCAGCCGCGGCTCTCGTTCATAACGGCGTCGGGCCATACGTACTCGTCGGCAAAGTGCGGCAGACCGTACTGGTCGATCTTGCTCGCCGGAGCCTGAACGCGCGTGGGATGGTAGTAGTTACAACCGAGCCAGTCGACAACGCCCTGCTTGAGGATCTCTTGGTCGCCGGCACGGAACGGAAGTTTAACGCCGCCCTCGGCCAGGCTGTCGAGCACGTCGGCGGGAAGCTCGCCCTTGGTAATAAGGTCGAGCCACCAGCGATTGTTGATACCGCTGGTCATACGCACGGCCTCGAGGTCTGCCTCGCTGGGGTTCTCCTTGGTATAGACCGGGGTAAAGCAGTTGATCATGCCGATCTTGGCGTCGGCGCGAACGGCGCCCTCGTCATAGGCGCGGCGGTAGTTGGCCACAGCCAGCGCGTGCGCCAGCGAGATGTGATACTGCACGGTGCGGGCGCGGTTATAGTCATGGAGCTGCGGGTACCACACGCCCTCCTGATAGCGCTGCTCGGGCTCGACGATGGGCTCGTTAAAGGTGAACCAGTACTTGATCTCCTGGCCAAACTCGCGGAAGGCAACGTCGGCGTAATGAGCGTACGCCTCGACGACCTCACGGCTCTCCCAACCACCACGGTCAAAGAGGTAGGTAGGCATGTCAAAGTGGTACAGGTTGACGAACGGCTCCAGGCCGGCCTCGCGAGAGGCACGGAACAGCTCGTGATACCACGCGGCGCCCTCCTCATTGAGGTTGCCGTTAGCATCGAGCAGGCGACTCCACTGGATGGAGGTGCGGTAGGTATCCAGGCCCAAGTCCTTCAAAATGCGAAGGTCCTCCTGGTATTTAGCCATAAAGTCATTGCCAGCATAAGAGCCAACGCGGTTATAGAACGAATCCAGATCCTGGATGGACCAGGTATCCCACAGGTTCTCGAGCTTGCCGCCCTGGTTCCACTGACCCTCAGTCTGCGGGCCGGACATAGCGGCGCCAAAGAAGAAGTCACGGGGCAGCTGATACTGAGCCATCAAAGTCCTCGCTTTCGTGTCTAGAGCTTTCGGTTGGAGACGGGTTTGCTTTGGCAAGTTATCCGGCGCGGGCGCGCACCGGTTATCCAGATATCCAGCCCGCCAAAACAAAACCGTCCCCAAACGGTCGGCCCTGCCGGCGGCAGGGTTCCGTTCGTTGCGTACAACTATAGCGCTCTAATTTCTAAAGTAAAGCGTCTTTTTGTTTTTTCTTTCTCGGACTTCTTATATAAAAGTAATATGGGTGCCTCGTTGGGGGTTATACTTACTTGCGTATTCTTATATGTCGGAAAGGAGGTTCCATGATTCCCAAATACGAGGCGATAGCTGCAGATATCCGTCGAAGCATCGAGGATGGCGCTCTTAAACCGGGCGACAAGCTACCCACCGTCGTTGAGTTCTGTGAGCTCTATAGCGTTTCCAAAATCACCGTCAAACGAGCTATCGAGCAGATCACCGAAGAGGGTCTTGTTACCAGCCGGCGCGGATCGGGCACCTACGTTAAAGACACGGCGGGGCTTCCCGACAAGGCGTTTTTCCAGGGCAAGAACGACCGCGCCCAGGGCTTTTCGTATGAGCACCGCGGGGAGAAGGTAACCTCGGTGGTCTACGATTTCTCGATTGTCAATCCACCGGCAGAGGTTGCGACTCAGCTGGGAATTGCCGAGGATGACTTTGCCTATCACATCGTGCGCGTGCGCCAGGTCGACGAGAAGCCCATCGTTATCGAGTACACCTACATGCCCCTCGAGCTGATTCCGGGCCTTAAAAAGAAAGACCTGTATGGATCGGTCTACAGCTTCATCCGCGAGCAATGCGGGCTGAAGATTTCGAGCTTCCACCGCACCATTCGCGCCGTAGCGGCAACCGAGGAAGAGGCTGAGCGCCTGGACACCAAACCCGGCTCTCCCCTGCTCGAGCTCAACCAGATTGGCTTTTTGGATAGCGGCACCGCCTTTGAGCATTCGATCTCGCGCAACGTTGGTGACCGCTTTGAGCTGCACAACGTAACGTTGGCATAGTTTTGTAGTCATGCGGGCGCTCGTTATGGCTCGTTTAGAGTGGGCAACCGCACAACACCATGGGGGTATGAACATGTCCGATTTGATTAAACTGACGCCGATCTTCCACGAGAAGATCTGGGGCGGCCGCCAGCTCGAAACCGTATTTGGTTACGACATTCCCGAGGGTCCCATCGGTGAGTGCTGGGCTATCTCGGCCCATCCCAACGGCGACTGCCAGATTGCGGAGGGCCCGTATGCCGGCCACACGCTGTCGTGGCTGTGGGCCGAGCACCGTGAGCTCTTTGGCAACTGCGAGGGCAAGGAGTTCCCGCTGCTCATTAAGATTCTGGACGCCAAGGACGACCTTTCGATCCAGATTCACCCCAACGACGAGTACGCTGCCGAGCACGAGAACGGCAGCCTGGGCAAGACCGAGTGCTGGTATGTGCTGGACTGCGAGCCCGGCGCCACGATCATCGTCGGACAGCGCGCCAAGGACCGCGCCGAGGCAGCACAGATGATCGAGGACGGCCGCTGGGACGAGATGCTCAACGTGCTGCCGATTCACAAGGGCGTCTTTTTCCAGATTGACTCCGGTACCGTGCACGCCATCAAGACCGGTACGCTCATTTTGGAGACGCAGCAGTCGAGCGATGTGACCTATCGCCTGTACGACTACGACCGCCCCGGCACCGACGGCAAGCTGCGCCCGCTGCATATTGAGCAGAGCCTCGACTGCATCGATTTTGATGTTCAGGCGCCGACCGACGGCACCGTGACCGCGCCCGAGGTCGACGGCGTGACCGAGCTCGAGTCCAATCCCTGCTACACCGTCGATCGTGTGCGTGTCGACGGCAGCAAGACCCTCGACCAGCGCTGGCCCTTCATGTGCCTGTCGGTCATCAACGGCGAAGGCACCGTCTGCGGCGACCCCGTCCACAAGGGAAGCCACCTGCTGGCTCCGAGCACCGTCAGCTCCATCGACCTCGAAGGCAAGATGGAACTGATTATTAGCCACCTGTAGGTCACTGGTACCCGAGTGCTCGCCGGGATGGGCGCGGGGTTTGATCGCCTGCTCGGGCAGTCCTGCTCGCACGGAGAGCACATTAAGTGCTCTCCGGCTCGTGCGGAACTCGCGATCAACCTAATGCCTTTCGGGCAGCCACGGACCTCTCGGGTCCAATACGTCACATACCGGACTGGTTTATCTGAATAAATATGGTGAAGGCCCCTTTCGGGGCCTTCTTTGTTAAAGGAATTCGCCGACTCGGTGGACTTCGGGTTCTAGGTCTACGTCGAACTGCTCTTTGACTTTGGCTTGGATGTCGCGGATGAGTTCATCGACGTCGGCGGCGGTGGCGTGGTTGGCGTTGACGATAAAACCGCAGTGCTTTTCGCTTACCTGCGCGCCGCCAACGGCGTGTCCTCGCAGGCCGGCATCCATGATGAGCTTGCCGGCAAAGTAACCCTCGGGGCGCTTGAAGGTGGAGCCGGCACTCGGCATGTCGAGCGGCTGCTTGTCCTCGCGGCGCTGGCGGTAGTCGTCCATGTCGGCCTTGATCATCGCGGCGTTGCCCGGGGCGAGATTGAAAGTGGCCGAAAGCACGATGAAACCGTCGTCGGCAATGCGGCTCTTGCGATAGCCCAGGTTGAGCTCGTCGACATCGAACTCGATGATGTTGCCGCTGCCGCGGGTGCCGTCGTCGAGCTGGCGAGCGGGTTTGTAGACGCGCACGGACTCCAGCACATCGGCCATGCAGGCACCGTAGGCACCGGCGTTCATGTAGCAGGCGCCGCCGACCGATCCGGGGATGCCCGAGATGGGCTCCATGCCGGTGAGACCGGCCTCGGCTGCCGCCGCGGCGACATCGGAAAGCAAGGCGCCGGCCGCCGCCGTGACGTGCGTACCGTCGACCGTGATGTCGGAGAGGCCTTCGCCCGGCGCCACGACAACGCCGCGGATACCCTTGTCGCCGACGAGCAGGTCGGAGCCGTTGCCCACGATGGTGAGCGGCAGGTCGCAGCGATAACAGGTGTCGAGCGTGGCGACGAGGCCCTGCTCGGTATCGGGCGTGACAAAGACGTCGGCCGGGCCGCCGATCTTAAACGTGGTGTGCTCGCGCATGGGCTCGCTCATCAGCACGTTGTCCTCGCCGGCAACGCCAGCAAGCGCGCACAGCAGGTCCTCGTTAAAAAAGTCGTTCTCGTGCATACGAATATCCGCCTTTTGGTGGTCGTCGTCATCAATCGATTGCAATATACCCCACCCGGACGGATTTGGTGCGCTGACGGCGATAAAACAGCCGTCTACCGGATTGGTAAAGTGTTTATCACCGAGGTAGAGGGGTAGTCGCTATACTTTCAAGAGATTGCGCGTAAACCCGGAAGGAGCGAGATGGCCAACAAAGTCACCCTCAAGCAGATCGCCCAAGAGGTGGGGCTTTCCCCCTCGTCGGTCTCGCTTGTTCTCAATAATCGGCCCTGTCGCATCTCGGAAGAAAACCGCAAACTCATCAAGGAGGTCGCGGCGCGCAACCACTATGTTCCTAACCAGATTGCGCGTAGTTTGGTCATGCGCGAGTCGCGCACGCTGGGCCTTATCGTCCCTAACATCGAGAGCCGCTTTTTTGCCTCGCTCGCCGGTAGCCTGGAAAAGCGCTGCCGCGAGGATGGCTATGCGCTCTTCATTACCAGCTCGGGTGGAAGCGCCGATGACGATCAGGAGCTGCTGCGCCAGCTGGTGACGCGCGGCGTTGATGGCGTCTTCCTGGTCGTGGGCGACGAGTTCTCCGACGACCGTGCCCTGCGCGAAGAAGTCAGCCACCTGCCCATCCCGGCCGTGATGGTCGACCGTGCCATTGAGGGGCTCGAGTGCGACAAGGTGATGTTCGACCACGAGATGGGCGGCTACATGGCCACCCGCTATCTGATCGAGCAAGGCCACCGCCGTATTGCCTGTCTGGTTAACGCGCGTCGCTCCAATACGGGTCGCAAACGACTCGCCGGTTACGAACGCGCGCTGCGCGAGGTGGGGCTGCCCATCGACGCGCGCCTGGAGTTTGAGAGCGAATATTACATCCCGAGTGCCTATGAGGCCTCGGAGGCTGTGCTTGCAACCGATGCCACCGCCGTGTTCGCAAGCTCGGATAACATTGCCCTCGGTCTGCTCAAGCGCTTGCACGAGATGGGGAAGAGCATCCCAGGCGATATCTCGGTCGTAAGCTATGACAACTCGGCGGCCGACGTTCTCTTTGAGCCGGCGCTGACCGCGATTGAGCAGGATCCCGGTGTCCTCGCGGAGCATGCTTTTGGCTGCATGTCCAAGCGTCTTGCCGGTAGGGGCGGTAGACGTGCCGAAGAGGTCGTTCTGGAGCCGGCGCTTATCGTGAAGGGCAGTGTGCTTGACCTTACCGAATATAGCTAAGCGCACTTGTTTGTTTGCATAGATTGCATGCGGAGTGTCCGCTATTTGCCGGCGGGGCCGGGGCGCCTGCCTTGTTTTGAGAAGTTCGCGAAGCCCACTTCTCAAAACA
>CAJMBB010000017.1 GCA_905211615.1 uncultured Collinsella sp.
GGGGAGGCCTCGCGGCCTCCCCCTTTTTTGCGTTTGCGGGGCATAAATGACTCATTTACGCCAGACGATTTAATTCTTTTTGGTATTGAGCTTTTATTTAAAGAAAATAAAACGAATAATAAGGGCAACTGCTATGGCCGCAATGATCAAAAGCAGGATTGCCAGTCGATGTTGCTTGCGTCGTTTACTTGACGAAACGAAGATTGATTTTCCTTGTTTTGGCGTCTCGAGATAACGAGCCGAATGCGTTAAGGTTTGCTTTGGTCGAGGACCTCTTTGTTGATGAGCGGCGGATGCTTTCAGTGGCTCATCACTAGCTGCGCTGTTTTTAGATAATGGTGCGTCTTTCAGATATACAGGGTCTCCCGAGGCGACGCCCATATGTTTACGTCCCGTTTGGGCATCCTCGAGCGTTTGATATCGATTTCTCGTCACATACTCTGGCTCAGGATCATTAATGGGCTCTTGCGAGATGTGGGGGCGATGGAACCGTGGCGGCTGCGTGGAAGTTTCTTCCCCCTGCGTCTGCATAAACATTTTGTTCTGGTTTTGGTCGTCCATGATGCCCTTTAGCTCGTTACCAACAACGTGTACGCGCTCATTGTAAGCCCCTTGTTATTTGTAGCTGCGAACATACTCGTTATTTAAGCTCTGGTTCAAAGAACCTTAACCTTACTAAAACCTGAGTCAATTACACTTAGATACGCTTATAGTACTTGACTCAAAAAACTTTATAGTCGATGTATATATAAGCACTGTGTGGGCATATATATGAGCGTCAAAAGAAGTCCCAGTCACCTAGAAGATGGCTCGGCAGTCCTAAAAGGAGTGGTAAACATGGCAAGCATGGTTCCTTATCGTTCGGTTTTTGGCGTTCGTCCTTCTGCTAGCTCGCTGTTCGATCTGTTTGATGATATGACCGACCTTGCAAACAACTCGATTGCTTCCAAGGCGTTTCCCGTTGACGTTGAGGATAAGGGCGACGGCTATGAGGTCAAGGCTTATCTGACCGGCGTCGCCAAGGACGATATCGATGTCGAGCTTAACGAGGGCCGTCTGTCCATTAGCGTGAATGTCGAGGAAGACGAGGAGAACGAGGGCAAGAACTTCCTGCAGAAGGAGTTCAGCTCGTACAGCGCGACGCGTGGCGTGTATCTAAAGGACGCTTCGAGCGAGGGCCTCTCGGCTAAGTACGCTGACGGCATCCTGACCGTTACGGTCCCCAAGATCGTCGAGAAGAAGAACGTTACGAAGATCTCCATCGACTAACTTCGTTGGTGTTCTGCGCTATTAAAAGACAGCAAAAGGGGCTGGGAAGCGATTCTCGGCCCCTTTTGCTGTCTAGGACAGTCTATTGAATGGTTACTGGCCGATGCTGGCTTGCGGGGCGTATCGAGAGTTTTCGCGATCCTTGGAGAAGGGTTGCGGAGCTGCCGACCTCGTCATCCAGGGTTGCGGCCAGAGCTTTGGCATAGCTTTTGACGGTAAGGCTCGGACGATTGTTATCTTGGCTGATATGCATGGCAATGAGCTGTTCGGTGCGATCGGTAACAAGTTCGCGCGCGGCTTCGGCGGCTTGGCCATTGGAGAGGTGTCCCCTTTCAGACAGGATGCGCTCCTGAAGAAAGCGGGGATATTCTCCCTCGCGCAGCATGGTCACATCGTGGTTGCTTTCGAGTGCGAGGACTCGACAATCTTCGAGGGTGTTCATGGCTTGGCTCGATAGCTCTCCGGTGTCGGTGGCAAAGCCGATGGAATCATCGAGGGTGTCGAATCGATAGCCGACTGGATTGATGACATCGTGTGACGTTGAGTAGGTTTGCACGTGGATGCCGGCAATGGATAGGGTGTCACCGGGATCGAATTCCTCGACAGGCAGATGCGAAAGATTTTCTTTGTTCGAAAGAGTGCCCCTGCTGGCAAAGAGGGGGCCGTGCCAGTGCTTGCACCAGACATCGAGGCCCTTGATATGATCGCTATGCTCATGAGTAATGAGAAGAGCCGAGACGTTGTCTGTCGAGAGCCCCAGTTCTGCCATGCGCTTTAATGTCTCGCGGCGAGACAGTCCGTCATCGACCATAATGAGCCCCTGCGGGCCCTCGATGAGTGCGCAGTTGCCTTTAGAGCCACTGCCGAGGATATGAAGGTGCAGACGAGACATAAGATTCCAAAGGATACAATGGGTGCGGACGAATAGAGGAGGAAGCAAATGCCTACGGTATCTCAGCATTATGGACACCATGCCGTGCCTGGGGCAGTCGATGAGACCCGGACGAGGCAGCAGGCTGCTCCTGTCGTGCTCATGGTATCAGGCGGCGCGGACTCGACGGCACTGCTTCTTATGGCGTGCACATCAAAGCTGGATATCCAAGACGGACGCGGTGTTGCCCCCATTGCTCGCGAGCGCCTGCATGTGCTGCATGTAAACCATCATCTGCGCGGCAAGGCGTCCGATGGCGACGAGGCCTTTGTGCGTGAGCTCTGCGCGAAATATGGTTTACCGCTGTGCGTGGAGCACGCTTATTTTGATGGGGAGTCGGGCAATATTGAGGCCGCGGCCCGCGAGGTGCGCTATGCCGCGGCGCGGAGGTATGTTCGCGAGCTCTGCGCCCAGACGGGGGCACCGCGAACGGCGGCTCGTATCTGCACCGCGCACACGTCTTCGGATCGCGCGGAAACGTTTTTGATGAACGCGATTAAGGGTTCAGGGCCCGCTGGCCTATCGAGCATTCCTCGCCGGAGGAATATCGTGGTGCGTCCCTTGCTCGACCTAACTCATGGCGAGCTCGTGGGCTATCTACAGGTACATGGTCAGCCGTGGCGTGAAGACGAGAGCAATGAGGATATCTCGTATCTGCGAAACTACGTGCGCCATCGAGTGATGCCGGTGGTGGCGCAGCGCAACGCGAGCGTCTGCAAGACGATTGGCGCCGCCTGCGAGATCTTAGGCGATGAGGACGCGTTTTTGTCTCAGCTTTCGGCACAGGCGTTTCGAAGCTGCCTGCGTAAGGAGGCGGCGGGCGCGCTGGTGCTCGATGCCAGGCGCCTTGCTGCGGCCGAGGTGGTAATCGCGCGGCGTATCGTGCGACTGGCAATTAAGCGCATCGATCCGGACGCTCGTCCAGAGATGCGACATGTGGAGCGAGTCCTTTCCTGCGTTGCCGAGGGCGCCGGCTCGGTCACGCTTCCGGCGGGGATTGACGCACGCATTGAGTTTGGCATGCTGGCGTTTAAGGCGCCGGCGGCTCGCGAGGGCCTGGTCGCGGACTGGGTTACCGTACCCGGTCGTTTGCCGTTGGGCGGGGGACGTATGCTGGTCACAGAACCGATGGCCGTTGAGCCGGGATGCGATATCGTGCGCCGCGCCCGTGAGCTTGCGGCTGCCGGGGAAGTGACAGCTTTGGTAGACGCGGCTGCCCTGGGTTTTGCCGACAGCGATAGTGAGCGGATCCTGGCGGGCTCGCGTGGCGAGATCCCTGCCGAGGCGCGATTGGCGCGCCTGTGGGTGGACGGTCCCGCACCGGGAGACGTGATGTGCCCGTTAGGGATGAGTGGTCGAAGCAAGAAAGTATCCGACTTGCTAGGTGAGGCTCGCATTCCCGTTTCCGAGCGCGCCGGAGTGCCCATGGTGAGGACGGCGCCGGGGGGTGCCGTGGTGTGGGTCGCCGGAGTTCGCGCGGACGAGCGTTTTAAGTGCACGGCCGCAACGCGTGTGGCATATCTGCTCCGCGTGGTCGATGCGGAATAGCGTCCCACGCCTGCTATTCTGTGCGACGTTGACGGTATTCCCGCGCTGATGGCGCACGGGCTGGTAAATTTACCCCGTGCGCTGCTAGAATGTGTAGTTCGCGTCCATACGGCGGTGTGTGGGCGATAAGCACAAGAAAGGGTTGTCATGGCTTCTCAACATCCGGATATCGAGAAGGTTCTGTTCACGCAGGAGGATATCGACGGTATCGTCTCTCGCCTAGGCGAGCAGATTACTCGCGACTACGCGGGTAAGGATCTGGTGCTGATTGCGGTCCTGCGCGGCGCCGTGGTCTTTATGGGCGACCTGATGCGTAAGATCGAGCTGCCGACCAACATCGATTTCATGGCTGTTTCGAGCTATGGCGACGGTGTGAAGTCCTCGGGTATCGTGCGTATCATTAAGGACCTGGATATCGACATCCGCGGTCGCGACGTGCTGATCGTCGAGGACATTCTGGACTCGGGCCTGACGCTCAAGTATCTGATGAAGAACCTCGAGAGCCGCAAGCCCGCTTCTCTGGAGGTCGCCGCCTTCCTGTGGAAGGACGTTGAGGACCGCGTCTCGGCCATCACGCCCAAGTATGTTGGAACCCATTGCCCCGATGCCTTTGTGGTGGGCTACGGCCTCGACTATGCCGAGCGCTATCGCAACCTTCCGTATCTGGGCATTTTGAAACCGGAGGTTTATTCGTAAGATGCCCGACGACCGTAACGACAACAATTCCCAGACTCCCCGGGACCCAAAGATCCCGGGGATGCCCGGAGGCAAGAAGCCCACGCGTACGGGCTGGCTGTATTTTCTTTTGGCTTGCGCGCTTCTGGGCTATGCCTTCTTTAATATGGGCTCCGGCTTTGCCAGCTCCAGCAATACCGTTAAGCTCGCGACGAGCGAGATGGTCAGCGCCATCAAGCAGGATCGCGTCGAAGATCTGACCTATACGGTTCAAGACGGAAGCGTGACGGGTCATTACTGGAAGACGAAGAAGGACAAGGGCGATACGAGCGAGCTCAAGAGCTTCTCCTCGACCTATGTCGGCTCCGATTCGCTTGCCGAGCTCATGGCGGAGCACCCCGATACCAAGTACATCGTCAACACCAACGATCCCGATTTTTGGGGCGACTTGGCGATGAGTGTGCTTCCGACGATCGCCCTTATCGCCATCATGTTCTACTTTATGCGCCAGATGATGGGCGCCAACAACAGGAACATGCAGTTTGGCAAGACCAACGCCAAGACCAACGAGGCCACACGCCCCAAGGTCAAGTTTGAAGACGTTGCCGGCGTGGACGAGGCAGTCGAGGAGCTCGAGGAGATCCGTGACTTTTTGAGCGATCCGGATCGCTATCGCAAGCTGGGCGCCAAGATCCCGCGTGGCGTGTTGCTGGTTGGCCCTCCGGGCACCGGTAAAACGCTGCTGGCCAAGGCCGTTGCCGGCGAGGCGGGCGTGCCGTTCTTTAGCATCTCGGGTTCCGACTTTGTCGAGATGTTCGTAGGTGTCGGCGCCAGCCGTGTGCGTGACCTCTTTAAGGAGGCCAAGTCCCAGGCCCCGTCAATCATCTTCATCGATGAGATCGATGCTGTGGGACGTCAGCGCGGAGCTGGCTTGGGCGGCGGTCACGACGAGCGCGAGCAGACGCTCAACCAGCTGCTGGTCGAGATGGACGGTTTCGAGGAAAGCGAGTCGGTCATCCTGATCGCCGCGACCAATCGCCCCGATATTCTGGACCCGGCATTGCTGCGCCCCGGTCGCTTTGACCGCCAGGTCACGGTCGATCGTCCGGACGTAAAGGGCCGCGAGCAGATCTTGCGCGTGCATGCCGAGAATAAGCCGATGGACGAGGACGTTAAGTTTGAGAAGCTCGCCCAGATGACCGTTGGCTTTACTGGTGCCGATTTGGCGAACCTGCTCAATGAGTCTGCGCTGCTGGCCGCTCGCCGTCATCGTTCCGTGATCTCGATGGACGAGGTCGAAGAGTCGATGGAGCGCGTGATTGCCGGACCGCAACGAAAGGGTCGCGTGATGACCGAGGCCGAGCGCACCACGATTGCCTACCACGAGAGCGGTCACGCCCTGGTGGGCCACATCCTGGAGCACTCCGATCCGGTCCACAAGATCTCGATCGTCAGCCGCGGTCAGGCTCTGGGCTACACGCTGCAGCTTCCGCAGGAGGACCACTTCCTCAAGACCAAGAACGAGATGCTCGACGAGCTTGCCGTGTTCTTGGGCGGTCGCGTTGCCGAGGAGCTCATGTGCGATGACATCACGTCGGGCGCGAGCAACGACCTGGAGCGCGCAACCAAGATGGCGCGCGAGATGGTTACACGTCTGGGCATGAGCGAGGAGCTGGGCACGCAAGTGTTTGGCGAGGCGCAACATCAGGTGTTCCTTGGTCGCGATTACGCCGATCACCAGGATTACTCCGAGGAGACGGCGCGCCGCATCGATATCGAGGTTCAGCGCATTATGAGTGAGGCCCATCGCCGTGCGGTCGAGATCTTGGACGCCCGTCGCGATCAGCTCGATCTGATGGCGAAGGTGCTGCTTGAGCGTGAGACCGTCGAAGGCGACGCCGTGAACGCCCTGCTCGACAACGAGTGGGATGCCTACCTTGAGCGCGAGGGCGATATCCTGGCGGCCAAGGAGGAGCGCAATGCCAAGGCGGCCGGCATGCCGACCAAGAAGCGCGCGCCTCGTATGAGCGAGGAGGAGCTGGCGGCTGATGCCGCGGCCTTTGCGCAGGCGGCCATGCAAGAGGATGCCGAAGCCGCATCCGATGATGCTGACGATGACCATGTCGTCGTCGATGCCGATGCCGACACCGACGCCGACAAATAGTCTTTGTGGCGAAAGCCTCCGCGGGGAAACCTGCGGAGGCTTTTTCTTTTGAGCGATATGGGGCCGTCTGCTGATTGGGGACAGACTTAAATGAGTGTTTTCACGCATTTAAGTCTGTCCCCAATCAACATTGCTGCGGCACTTTGCCCGACTAAAGCGTACAATAGCGCCTATGCGAAAGGGGAACAGATGATCAACGAAACTATGTATGCTCGCGGTGCGGAAAGCTCCATCATCCGCGAGATCTTTAGCTATGGTCTTGAGCGCAAGGCACAGATCGGTGCGGAGAACGTATTCGATTTTTCGCTGGGCAATCCGAGCGTTCCGGCGCCCGCTGCCGTGGCGGAGTCCATTAAGAAGGCCTTGGGGCTGCCGAGCGACCAGTTGCACGGCTACAACCCCGCTCCGGCCCTGCCGCAATGTCGAGCAGCCGTCGCCGAATCGCTCAACCGCCGCTTTGGAACGAACTATGAGGGTAAGGACGTCTTTATGACGGTGGGTGCCGCGGCTTCGCTCACCTGCACGCTCAACGCCGTTACGAACCCGGGCGACGAGGTTATTGTTATCGCCCCGTACTTTCCGGAGTATCGCGTTTGGATTGAGAAGGCCGGCTGCACGTGTGTTGAGGCGCCTGCTGATGAAGACACGTTCCAGCTGAGCGTGGACAACGTGCTCAAGGCGATCACCGACAAGACGACAGCCGTCATTATCGACTCGCCCAACAACCCGACCGGTGCCGTATATACGCGCGACACGCTGACGCGACTGGCCAATGTTCTGCGCGAGGCCAACGCTCAGCGCGATCCCGAGAATCCGATTATGCTCATTTCTGATGAGCCGTACCGCGAGATCGTGTACGGTGCCGAGGTGCCTTGGGTGCCCTCGATCTACGAGAACACCGTGGTGTGCTACTCGTATTCTAAGTCGCTGTCGCTGCCGGGCGAGCGCGTGGGGTGGATCTTGGTTCCCAACACCAATCCGCAGGCTGCCCGTCTGATGCCGGCTGTTGCGGGTGCTGCCCGTACGCTGGGTTTTGTATGCGCACCGGCACTCTTCCAGCGCGTGATCATTGATTGCATCGATGAGCCGAGTGATGTCGGGGCCTATGCCCGCAACCGCACGGCGCTCACCGATGCTTTGACGGACTACGGCTACACCTATGTTGAGCCGGATGGCGCGTTCTACCTATGGGTGAAAGCGTTGGAGCCCGATGCGAATGCGTTTTGCGAGCGCGCAAAGAGGTATGAGTTGCTTGCGGTTCCCTCGGACAGCTTTGGTATGCCGGGTTGGTTCCGCCTGGGCTATTGCGTGAGCTACGAAACGATTGTCAATTCGCTACCCGCTTGGAAACAGTTGGCGGACGAGTATCGTTAAAAGTAAAGCGCTCTGCCTACAATGTTTTACGTGAAACGGGGTTTGGTGTTAAGCCGGACCCCGTTGTCATGGACGTTGTGTCTTTGGGATGGAGTGGTTTTACGACTATCGAAGGCTATGCGTACAATGAATATAAGCGACGGCCGTGCCAGATAAGGAGACCTGATGCCCTACCTGCTTTCTTGTGACATTCATACCCATACGATGTTCTCTGCGCATGCATATTCGACCATTGAGGAGAATGTGTACTGGGCGGCAGAGCGTGGTCTGCAGGTGCTCGGATCTGCCGACCATTTGAGCTCTATGGTTACGGCTTGCCCCAATGACCTGCGCAGTTACCAGTTCTTTATCAACCAGGATATCTGGCCGCGCATTTGGAGCGGCGTGCTGGTGCTGCGTGGTGCCGAGGCCGATATCGTTTCGCTGGACGGAAGCCTGTTTGGCGAGGACACCCCTGTGACGCTCGATATTGCCGGCGATTCGTACAGCCGTCAGCATTCGCTGTTCGATTTGGTTACGCGTAATTTGGATTATTTGGTTGCGAGCGTGCATAATCCGCAGATTGCTGAAGGCGCGACGCTGACCCAGACGACCGAGATGTATATCAATGCCCTGGAGCACCCCAAGGTGTTCATGCTGGGTCACACGGGGCGTTCGGGCGTGCCGTTCGATATCGACGAGGTGCTGTTGGCAGCTAAGGCCAAGCACAAGATTATCGAGATCAACAACCATAGTCTTGAACACGGTGTCGACACTGAGCATTGGGCCGTATGCCGCAAGATCGCCGAGCGCTGCGCCGAGCTGGGCGTGGGCATTGGCGTGTCAACCGATGCCCACATTGGCATGGCCATTGGTAAGCTCGATCACGCGCGCAAGATGCTCGACGAGATTCACTTCCCGCTGGATTTGATCGTGACGCGCGACCGCGAGACGCTGCTGCGCGAGATGGCGGCAGCCGGCGTGTGCGATCTGCGCAATGGGATGTAGCGGAGTTTATAAACCAAGCGAAGGGGGCGGCCCAGACGGGTCGCCCCCTTTCTTGTCCCAAAAATCTACTGAGGTTGGTTAGCGGCGTTCGAGGACCGCTACGGTTTCGGTGTGGTCGGTGTGAGGGAACATGTCGACGGGCGTGATCTTGAGCAGTCGGTAGCCTCCGTCGAGGAGCTGATGCAGGTCGCGCTCTTGAGTCACGGGGTTGCAGCTGATATAGGTGATGCGGCGCGGTTTAAGTGCGCAGGCAGCTTCGAGGAACTCGGGCGTGGAGCCGGCGCGCGGCGGGTCGATGGAAAGAATGTCGACGCGTTCGTTGTTGTCGGCGGCATCGAGGATATAGTCGGTCGCATCGTCGGCCATAAACCAGGCGCTGCGGGTGAGGCCGTTGAGCTCGGCATTGCGGCGTGCGTCGGCAACGCCCGCCGGGTTGCGCTCCACGCCGAGCAGCATAATGCCGACGCCTCTGTCCTGGGCATCCTTCGCGGCGCACAGACCGATAGTTCCGCTACCGCAATAGGCATCCATGAGTACGTCGCCCTGCTGCAGGTCCATGCCGTCAATCGCGAGCTGATAGAGCAGCTCGGTCTGCTGCGGGTTGGTCTGGTAGAACGCGGTGGGGGAGATATCGAACTCGCAGCCGAGCAGCTGGTCGCGCATGCACTCGGCGCCATATACAATGCGGGTTTCCTCGCCGAGGATGGCGTTGCCGGGACGTCCGTTGATGTTTTGGGCGACGGTGACGATGTGCGGATTGAGTGCGGCGACAGCCTCAAAGAACTCCTGCGCATGCGGCAAGTCGCGCTGAGCGGTCACGAGCGTGACCATGACCTGGTCGGTACGCCAACCGCAGCGGATGACGGCATAGCGAAGTAAACCAAGATGCTTGTCCTCATTAAAGGCGGGAATATGCAGCCGCTCAGCTTCGCGTGCGATGCCGTTGAGAATCTGACGGGTGCCCGGTGCCTCGACGGGGCATTCGGGTACGGCAACGATCTTGTGCGTGCCGCGCTCAAAGAAACCGCAACGGACGGCGCCCTCCTTACCGGGAGCAAAGGGAGTGGCAGCCTTGTGACGAAAGCCACGCGGCGCAGGATATTTGCCCGGGTCGCCCAGGGTGACACCCATGCCACGAATAGGATCTACAGCAATGCCCTCACGCTCACAAAGCGAAGCAAAAAGCTCCTCCATAGCAGCCTGCTTGGCGGCGAGCTGCTTCTTATAAGGACGATTGAGCGCCGCGCACCCACCGCAAGCTTTCATGATGGAACAAGGAGACTTGGGGTCCACAGCCTTACGCGCAGACGAAACCGAATCCTTGTGCGAGCCCTTGGAGCGAGCCTGAGGCGCTTTATCCCCGCCTCGACGAGAGTCAGAACGCTTGGTCTTAGCCTTGCTCTTGGTCGATTTGCTTTTTGCAGCTTTAGAAGACTTGGATTTCGTAGAAGATTTCTCCTCCTTTGATCCCTCAACCGCCTCCATCAAAGCACGACGAGCCCTACGCTCCGCACGAGATTCTGCCATGAATTAACCCCACTAATTTATAAATTTAAAGCTACAAGCATTGTACCGTGCCAAGCCAACAGACGATATGCAAGCGGTTTATTGCTATCAGTGATAGGTACAACGATGATTGCCCGCTGGGCTCCGGGGCGGGGGTTAAGTTTATCGCGAGTTCCGCACGAACAGGAGGCCACTTAATGTGGCCTCCGTCGTGAGCAGGACTGTAGAGCAGGAAACTTAACCCCCGCCCCGGAGCCCAGCGGGCAACCCCTCCCTTGTGCTCTATCACGCTAAAGTGTATGATTCTGAACGTTACATGACTCACTTTACCTAACTAAAGTGCCATCAAGGGGGAATACCATGAATACCGATATGTCTCGTCGTCAGTTTGTTGGTCTAGCCGGTTCGCTCGCTACGGTTCTAGGCCTTGGCCTGGTAGGCTGCGGTGGTGGTGCCGGTAAGGGTTCCGCTGCTGGCTCTGCCGCGGCCAAGGATGTGAAGGGCGCTGCGGAGTCCAGGAAGCTCGTGGTGGGCTTTGATAAGTCCTATCCTCCGTACGGCTTTGTGGGCGATGACGGCGAGTACACGGGCTTTGATCTCGACCTTGCCAAGGCTGTTGCCGATAAGCAGGGCTGGGAGGTCAAATACGAGGCCATCGACTGGGACGCCAAGGATACGCTGCTCAACTCCGGCGCCATCAACTGCATCTGGAACGGCTTTACCATGGAGGGCCGTGAGGACGACTACACGTTCTCCGAGCCGTACATGCTCAACGAGCAGGTGCTGGTGGTAAAGAAGGATGCGGGCATCAAGAGCTGGGACGATCTTGCCGGCAAGACCGTGATTACCCAGACCGATTCCGCTGCGCAGGATGTACTCGAGGGTGACCAGAAGGATCTGGCGGCGACGTTTGCCACACTCGACACGATCGGCGAGTACAACACGGCCTTTATGCAGCTCGAGAGCGGCGCGGTCGATGCCGTGGCTTGCGACCTTTCGATTGCCCAGTATCAGCTTGCCGCCAAGCCCGATGCCTATACGCAGCTTGATGAGCCGCTGTCCAGCGAGCACTACGCCGTCGGCTTTAAGAAGGGCGACACCAAGTCGGCCGACGCCGTGACCGAGTCGCTCAAGGCGCTCTACGAGGACGGCACGGTCAAGGACCTCTGCGATAAATATTCAAGCTATGGTTTGTCTTTCGATAATTGGGTGCTCAAGTAATGTCTATTCAGGTCATGATGCAGATGCTTGGCCAGGGATTCTTGGTCAGTTTGCAGTTGTTTGTGCTGACGCTGCTGGGGTCGATTCCGCTGGGAATCCCCGTGGCGTTTATGCGCATGAGCAAAATCGCGCCGCTTCGCTGGATTGCGCGCATCTATATCTCGGTCATGCGCGGCACGCCGCTCATGCTGCAGATGTTTGCCATCTACTTTGCCCCGTACTACGTGTTTGGCATTTCGCTCACTCCCGATTCCAAGTGGACGGCGTGCGTCGTGGCGTTCATCATCAACTACGCCGGTTACTTTGCCGAGATCTATCGCTCGGGCCTGCAGTCCATTCCGCGCGGTCAATACGAGGCTGCCGAGGTGCTGGGCTATTCGCGCGTGAGGACGTTTCTGTATATCGTGATGCCGCAGGTCGCCAAGCGTATTCTGCCGGCGATGGGCAACGAGATCATCACGCTGGTCAAGGACACGTCGCTGGCGTTTGCCATTGGCGTGGGTGAGATGTTCTCGACGGCCAAGGCGCTGGTCGCCTCGCAGGTGAGCATGGTGCCGTTTGCGATCGCGGCGCTGATTTACTGGGTCTTTAACTTTGTGGTCGAGATGCTGCTGGGCGCCGCCGAGAAAAAATTGGATTACTACCATGATTAATTCGGTAATGAATATATCGAACGCGCGTAAGGCGTTTGGCGGCAATGAGGTGCTCAAGGATATCTCGCTTGAGGTGAAGCGTGGCGAGGTTGTGGCGATTATCGGACCTTCGGGTGGCGGTAAGTCCACGCTGCTGCGCTGCGCCACGCTGCTCGAGACACTCGACGGAGGCTCGCTCTCGTTTGGCGACCTTGCCGTTGCGACGGATGCGGGTTCGGGCGCGGTCTATGCGAAGGGCGATGTGCCCAAGCGGGCACGCTCGCGATTCGGCCTGGTGTTCCAAAATTACAACCTGTTCCCGCACTATACCGTGATGAAAAACATCATCGATGCGCCGATTCGCGTGCTCAAGCGCCCGCGCGAGCAGGCTGAAGCTCGTGCGCATGAATTGATTGCTCAGATGGGGCTTGTGGGCAACGAGAACAAGGTTCCGTGTGAGCTTTCGGGCGGTCAACAACAGCGCGTGAGTATTGCCCGCGCCCTGGCACTCGATCCGGAAATCTTATTCTTTGACGAGCCGACCTCGGCGCTCGATCCCGAGCTGACGGCCGAGGTGCTGCGTGTCATTAAAGACCTTGCCGCACAGAATATGACGATGGTGATCGTGACCCACGCAATGCAGTTTGCGCGCGATGTTGCCGACCGCGTGGTATTTATGGACGGCGGTCGTATTGTCGAGGAGGGTCCTGCCGAGCAGGTCATCGACCATCCGCGCGAGCAGCGCACCCGTGAGTTCTTGAGCCGTATCGAGGGGTAGGCTCAGGTATTTACTCAACTATTAATTGAGGCGAAGCCGCCGCAGGTCTTACGGTCTGTGGCGGCTTTTTGTTTGCATCGACGGGGTTCAATAATCGCCTCACAAGCTTGTCTCTTCCTCTCGCCGCCTGTATTCATACGTGCGCCGAAAGGTATGCATGGACAGCCGCCCGTGAGGGTAGGGTGGTGGCATAGGACATTTGGAGGGTGAGTCGGCTCGGCTGCCGACCATGCTGCTCCCGGGATGGCACCGACCGCGAACTCTCCCCGTTGGCGTCGCGCATTGCGCGCGGCCCTGCAAGGAGGTCATCATGGGTGCTCCCAAGACCGGTAACGTAAGGAACGTGGTGCTCGTAGGCCAAGGCGGGGTGGGCAAGACTTCACTCGCCGAAGCCATGCTCCACCTTTCCGGCAAGACCGCCCGCCTGGGCGGCCACGACGGCACCAAGCCCACGCTCGACTATGACCCCGAAGAGGTCAAGCGTGCATTTTCCATCTCGACGACCATCGCGCCGATCGACTGGAAGGGCGCGCGCATCAATGTGCTCGATGCCCCGTGCTACCCCGATTTTATCGGCGACGCCTTTGCCGCGATGAGCGTCTGCGAGACGGCTCTGTTTGTGGTCGACGCCGAGGCCGGCCCACAGCCTACGACGGTTAAGCTCTGGTATGCCGCCGAGGACCTGCGTCTGGCGCGTGCGGTGTTCGTAAACCGCCTGTCGCGCTCCGAGGCCAGCTTTGCGACCACGATGGACCTGCTGCAAGAGCGCTTTGGCACGCGCCTGGGCGCCGTGACCCTTCCCTGGGGCGAGGGCGAGGACTTTGACGGCATCATCGACCTGGTGCGCATGAAGGCGCGCCATTGCAACGGCACCGAAGCCGTTGAGTCGGAGATTCCCGAGGAGTATCGTGCCCAGGCCGAGGAGGCCCATGACCATCTGTGCGAGCTGGTGGCCGAGGCTGACGACGAACTGATGATGAAGTACTTGGAAGGCGAGGAGACGCTGACACAGGAGGAGCTTGAAGGCCTGCTGTCGAAGGCGATCGCCGAGCGCATATTTGTGCCGGTCTTTGCGGGCGATTGCATTAAGGAGCAGGGCGTCAACTCGCTGATGGACGACATCGCGACGTACTTCCCGGCGCCGACCGACTACGGCGAGATGCCGCTTATCGACGGTGATTCGCTCAAGATTTCGAGTGACGATGACCGTCCGGTGGCGTTTGTGTTTAAGACGCTGGCCGATCCGCAGCAGGGCCGCATCAGCTTTATCAAGGTGCTGACGGGTACGCTTGAGCCGGGTCTTGAGCTGATCAACGCGCGTACCCGCAAGGGCGACCGTCTGGCTCACCTGTATGTGATGTGCGGCCGCGACATGACCGAGGTCGGTCACGCCTATGCCGGCGACATTATCGTGGCACCCAAGCTGGCGGCCGAGACGGGCGATACGCTCTCGATTACCGGCAAGGTCGAGGCTGCGGCGTTTAAGTTCCCCAACTCGCAGTACCGCATTGCCATCGAGGCCGAGAATCGCGGGGACGAAGAGAAGCTCTACACGTTTATCGAGAAGGCCTGCAAGGCCGATCCGACTATGAGCATCGACCGCGACGAGGAGACGGGCCAGACTATCATTTCCGCCGTTGGTGAGGCGCAGGTTTCGGTGCTGCTCAACCGTTTGGAAGATCGCACCAAGGTCGTGGCCAAAAGCGTGCCGATCCGCATTCCGTATCGCGAGACCATCCGCCGCACGGCGAGTGCCCAGGGCCGCCACAAGAAGCAGACTGGCGGTGCCGGTCAGTATGGCGACTGCTGGCTGCGCGTGGAGCCGCTCATTGGGTCCGACGGCACGAGCGATGGCTATGAGTTTGTGGACGAGGTCGTGGGCGGCCGCATTCCGCGCTCGCTGATCCCCGCCGTGGACAAGGGCGTCCAGGAGACCATGAAGGACGGCATCATTGCCGGCTATCCGCTCACGGGCATTCGCGTGGCTGTGTACGACGGCTCGTATCACAGCGTCGACTCCAACGAGATGGCGTTTCGTGCGGCGGCTCGCATCGGCCTGCGCAAGGCATGTGCCGATGCCGACCCGGTGGTGCTGGAGCCCATCGAGGAAATTACGGTGACCATTCCCGAGAGCTACGCCGGCGCCGTGATGGGCGACATCTCGGCATCGCGCGGTCGCGTGACGGGCATGGAGACCGATGAGCGCGGCGATACCGTGGTCATTGCCCAGGCACCTCTCGCCGAGCTGACGGATTACTCGACGCGCCTGCGCTCTATCACGCGCGGCACGGGCGACTTTACCATGAAGCCCGCTGGCTACGAGCAGGTTCCCTATGACGTTCAGGCCAAGCTGGTCGAGCGCTATGAGGAGGGCCGCGCCAAGTAGCGTGTGGCTTTGCCTGCAATGTAGGTGCTGACGAAAGGGCCGCCTTGGGTAACCGGGGCGGCCCTTTTTGGTCCCCGGTGGGGTTGCAAATCGGTTCTTGTCGTGGCTTGGGGCTAGTTCCCCGAGGCCTGGTTGCGGCCGGTGACGTAGTCGATCTGAACGTGCGGCTGTAGGTTATAGCAGTACACGTGGAAGCACAGGGTCTTGCCGTGGTCCTCGACCGATTGCGCCTCAAGGCGCACACCGCGGCAGACAAGTTCCTCTTCGTTATACATGGGCGTGACGCGGTAGAGCACATGGTTGCCCGTGTCGCGGATGTAGCCGAGAATCTGCTCCTCAAACGGCAGCATGCCCGTTTCGTTGAGATAGCGCGTGCCGGTGAGGAGATTTTTGCGGTTGGCGTTTTCGCCGCAGAGCGACCAGGCGATAAGGTGGCAGCGGTTGTAGAGGCTCTGGCCCGGAATAAAGTCGTAGCGCTGCTGGTGCCAACCGGCAGGATGGATACGCGAGATATCGCCGCGCTCGCCTTGACCGAGTGATTCGGGGCCCACGCAGGCGAGTGCTTTGCGGGTGCGGCCCAGGCTGTCGAGCTTGGAGAACTTCTTAAAGCAGCCCTCTTCTGTAGCGCGCTCGTATTCATCGAGCGTGAATGATGGTGTGCCGAGCGGGTGCGTGCTGTCGGCGCGAAGGGCAACGTAGGGGTTGCCGGCGTAGTCGGGAATGCTGCTGAGATAAACACCGCGGGCGCGGTTGAGGTTGGGGTTTTCCACCTCGTCGATGGGGGCGGTGGGGCTGTCCTCGGCAACGTTATCGTTGGTGTTGGTCGCTGCGGATTCAGGGCCATCGCCAGAGTCTTGGCTATTTTGAGAGTCCGAAGAGCTCGCCGTTCCCGATTCGAGCTGAGCGACCAGGCCTGCCTCGTCGTCGGTGCGGCTGGGACTCTCGTTTTGTTTTTCGGCCAGAGCCGCCGCCTGCTCATCGCCTTGCGGCGACAGCAACTTGGGCGCTCCGTCGAGCGATCCCGTAAACAGCGCAAACCCCAGCACCACGGCGGTGCCGATGGAAAGTACTTGCTTGTAGGTGGACTTGCGCGACATTGAGGCTCCTGGATGGACGGTTGGGAATCTACCAGTCTAGCAGGAGCCGGCAGGGGCCGCTCCATCGAACAAATACTTAAGATTTGAGACAAACGCTACTGATTCATTTGTCCCGCGGTCTAGATCGAGGTGGAGTCGAGCCAGTTGAGCTTGCACTCGAGAATGCGCTGCTCGCCGGGTTCGCTGCTTCCGTCAAGTAGGGCGAGCAGCATCTCGGCTGCTTCGCGACCTTCTTGGTCGACGGGCTCGATGATGGTGGAGACGGTCGGTGTGGTGAGATTAGTCCAGTCTTCGCAGTTGAGTCCCAAAAGGCCGATTTGCTGCGGAAGCAGATGGGCCATTGGCTGGAGGGCCTTGTAGACACGGGGAAGTGCCCACTGATTTTGCACGAAGATAAGGGTTCGCTTGGCGGGATTGAACTTGAATTTAAAGTATTCGGTGAGCTCGTTGATTGACGGCTTGTTGTGATCGATGGGAATCGCTTTGTAGAGCTGCCCATTCGCGGCCAGCGCCTCGGCATACCCCTGAAAACGCTCCATGCGGGTGCGCATTTCGGTCATGTTGGCGGCAATGGAAAAGAAATCTTCGTAGCCGGCGTCGAGGAGTGCCTGTGTGGCGTTGTACACGCCGTCGTAAAGGTTGGTTTTGATCCAGCTGGTACCTGGGCTATAGATGGCCGCATCGAAAAAGACGACCGGCTTGCCGGCGCGTCTAATGCGGTCGTGCACGGCTTTGAAGTTTGCCGTGGGCTGGATGATAAAGCCATCGACGCCCAGCGAGAGCATTTTGTCGACGTACATGAGCTCGGTCTCGGGGTTAAAGTTGCTCGTGCAAACGACCGTCTGGTAGCCCGCGGGGAGCATGACCTGCTCCATGCCATTGAGAACGAGCCCCGCCCATTTGTTGGTGTTATCCAAAATGATGATGGCGATGACGTGGGTTTGCTTGCCGGTGAGCGTCTGCGCTTGGGCGTTGGGAACGTATCCGAGTTCCTTAATGACGCGCGCGATTTTGTTCTGCGTCTTCTCGCTAAGCTTTTCTCGTCTGTCGTTGAGGTAATACGAGACGCTTGCCGTCGAGGTTCCCGCCTCTCGAGCGACGTCTGCGATCGTAACGCGCTGTTTTGCCACAGCGACTCCTTCCGACAGATGAGCATTTTCCAACATGATGACTTTGAGTCTTGGTGAGGGATGCGCTTCGGTGAGCGGTTTTATCCTTTCATATGAGTATGCAACAAATGCGGCATACGGGTGGGGTCGAAATTTGTGACCGGCATGCGCATCTGCCGTCTACCGAGAAAATCAAATACTTCTTGACTTTTGAAATCGAGGGTAAAATCGCAGGATTCATTTTTGGTTAAACGCATAACTAAATCGCATAACCAACGCTCTGACCTGTGCGTTTACCGAAATAAGCTGGTATTAAGAAAAACGAGCACCTATATTGGTCTTGTCGAAAAGACAGCAAGTCCAAACGGCAGGGGATGCTCCGGAGGCCTCCGCAAACGGTGTCTTGCGCACGCAACTCTATGAAAAGAGGGAAGCAATGAAGATCGTAGGCGTTGCCGCCTGTACCGTGGGTATCGCCCACACGTATATGGCCCAGAAGGCGATTCAGGATGAATGCGCCGCCCGTGGCATCGAGTGCAAGGTCGAGGCTCAGGGTGGCCTGGGTATCGAGAATGAGCTCACGCAGGAAGACGTGGACTCCGCCGACCTGGTCCTGGAGTCCGTCGACGTGGGTGTCGAGAACGAGGACCGTTTTGAGCAGAAGATGGCCGAGGGCAAGTTCCTCAAGGTCGGTACTTCCGATGTGATCGCCGATCCGGTCAAGATCATCGACCAGGCTGTTGAGATTATCAAGGCGACGGGTGGTGCCGTTGACGCGCCCAAGGCCGAGGCCAAGGCAGAGAAGAAGGCCGTCTCCGCTGCCCCGCAGGCCCCGACACCGGCGTCCAAGCAGTCTATCTTTGCCGATCCTGGCAAGACGCTGCTCAATGCATTCAATACCGGCGTTTCCTATTTTATCCCCATTGTCGTTATCGGTGGCGTGTTCCTCGCCTTCTCGTTGGCATCCGGTACCGCCGGCGCCAACGGCATGGAGGTTACGAATCCGCTGATGGTGAGCCTTAACACCATCGGCATGGCCGGCATCTCCATGATGATTCCGGTGCTTGCGGCATACATCGCCTACTCGATGGCCGGCAAGCCCGCGCTCGCCCCCGGTTTTGTCCTGGGCTACTTGGTCAACAACGCCGTCGTCACCCCGAGCGGCAACAGCGTTTCGACTGGCTTCTTGGGCGCCATGATCATGGCTGTCATCTGCGGTTACTTTGTCCGCTGGATGAAGACCTGGAAGGTCAACAACACCATCCAGACCATCATGCCGATCCTGATCATCCCGATTCTGACCTCGCTCGTCCTGGGCATGGCCTACATCTACATCCTGGCCACGCCGCTTGGCTTTGTGATGGATTGGCTTACTAGCGTGCTCGGTAGCCTGCAGGGCGGCTCCGCCGTCGTCCTGGGCCTGGTCATTGGCGTTATGACCGCCTTCGATATGGGCGGCCCCATCAACAAGACCGCTTCGACCTTTACTATGGCCATCATGGCCTCCGGCATCTACGGCCCCAACGGTATGTTCCGCGTCGCCGTCGCCATTCCCCCGATTGCCTGCGGTCTTGCAGCGCTCATTGCCAAGAACAAGTTCGATGACGCCGATCGCCAGATGGGCATCTCCGCACTGTTCATGGGCTGCATCGGCATTACCGAGGGAGCTATCCCCTTCGCGGTCAAGGACCTTGGCCACACCCTGCCCGGCATCTGCATCGGCTCTGCCGTGGGTGCGGCGCTCGCCGCCTTCCAGGGTATCGACTGCTACGTCCCACACGGTGGCTTTATCGTCGCCCTTGCCACCAACAACGTCGCGCTGTTCTGCCTGGACATCGTGATTGGCTCCGTGGTCGCCGCCGCAATCCTGATTGCCATGAAGCCCACGCTCGATAAGCAGGCCAAGTAAACCTTTAAGGACTCCGGTTGTGCGGAGGGATGGATTTGACTCCGCACAACCGCCCCTACACAACAAAATCCATCCGTATTGATAGGGCCCGCATTTGGGTCCCAGGGAACTTTTGTCAAAAATCCTCTGGAGAAGGAGAACAAAATGTCCAACCTCACCATCCGCCAGGCCGTTCAGGGCATGCTCAAGCTGCAGGATAGCGGCGATCACGCAACCATGGTCGGCATTGGCCCCATGAGCCCCAACCTGATTCAGGCCGTGTTCGAGCTTGCCAAGGACGAGGATTTCCCGCCCATGTTTATCGCCAGCCGCAACCAGGTCGATATGGACGAGATGGGCGCCGGCTACGTCAACGGTTGGGACCAGACGCGCTTTGCCGCCGACATCAAGAAGGTTGCCGACGAGGTGGGTTACACCGGCCCGTACTACCTGTGCCGCGATCACGGCGGTCCGTGGCAGCGCGACGAGGAGCGTAACGCCCACCTGCCCGAGGACGAGGCCATGGAGCTCGCTCGCAAGTCCTTCGTCGCCGACATGGAGGCAGGCTTTGACCTGCTGATGGTCGACCCCACCAAGGACCCCTATCAGATCGGCAAGGTTATTCCGCTCGACGTGGTGCTTCGCCGCACGATCGATCTTATCGACTACCTTGAGCAGTACCGTCGCGAGCATAACCTGCCCGAGGTCGCCTATGAGGTCGGTACCGAGGAGACCAATGGCGGCTTGACCTCTACCGATAAGTACGAGGAGTTCATTTCTCAGCTGCAGCCCGAGCTCGAGAAGCGCGGCTGCCCCATGCCCACCTTTATCGTCGGTCAGACCGGTACGCTCACCCGTTGGACCGAGCAGGTTGGCCATTACAACTTTAAGAACGCCCGCGAGCTCGCCGACATGGCAAAGCGCTACGGCGTGGGCCTGAAGGAGCACAACGCCGACTACCTGGACGACGCGACGCTGCTCGAGCACATCCCGGCTCACGTGACGGCCTCCAATGTCGCCCCTCAGTACGGCACCGAGGAGACCCGCGCCTACCTCAAGCTCTGCGCTACCGAGCAGATCCTGGTCGACAACGGCCTGTGTGACGATCCCTCCGACCTGTATCACACGCTGTTGGTCAAGGCCATCAAGACCGAGCGCTGGCGCAAGTGGATGACCGGCGATGACGTTAACCTGCAGGTTGACGACATCCTGGCTGACGACGAGCTCAGCCTGAAGATTCTGGATGTCTCCGGCCACTACGCCTTCAACGATCCCGAGGTCAAGGAGCAGGTCGAGAAGCTCTACAGCAACCTCGCCGCCCAGGACATCGACGGCAAGCGCTTTGTGATCGAGCACATCAAGCGCCCGATCAAGCAGTACGTCGTCGGTCTTAACCTCAAGGGCGTCACGAGCCGCATCGAGAAGGTTC